>JABIGM010000035.1 GCA_018650165.1 Methanobacteriota archaeon | reverse complement strand
TTCTGTCCAACCGCGGTCGAACTTACCAAGAACCCATCCTATGCCAGTATAGCTGTTTGGATCACGCCCATCAAGCGCCCATTTATCATTCAATGCAATCATGTATTCCATTGCGATTTCAGGAGTAGGAGTCCATTAACATCGATGTAACAGATCTTGCAGAACCGAGTCTTGCCCAAAACCCATCATGGAATGCATTTGTCAAAGAATATTTGAGCATTGTAAAGCGACATCAAACTTCTGCTATGCACCTTTTCGGCTATCTGGATTCACGTTCTCGTGTGCAGCCGAAAATAATGCTTAATGCGTACTCGATAATATTCAATGAGATTATTCGAAGATCCGGCGATGTACTTACTGCCCCATTGAAATTATCCATACGGTCAAAACTGCTACTGTGGGTGAAAATAAATTTCATGAAATTGAAAGCCAGGCTGGCATAGATTTGTAACAAATGAGTAATGAGGGAATAATATGCAGTGTAATATTGATGCAAAAGGAAAAGCTGTACGAATGAAGCTGGGAATCAGGACACTTGTTTTTGCAGGAGTTCTTGGAACTCTAATTCTCACAGGAGTTCTTTCCTCTAGCCTTTGGTGGTATCCATTTGGTGCCATTACATTTGGTGGTGCATTTACTGTCTTTGAAGCAAGAGCAGGCTGGTGTGTTATCAGGGCGATGGGATTCAAAACTCTCATTTGAGCAGTTGTTAATTTCTACTGGATGATTTTATTCCCACTCTATTGTACCAGGTGGCTTGTGAGTAATATCGTAAACGACTCGGTTCACCGCACCCTTTACTGTGTTAGTTATACGCGTACTAATCTTTGCCAGCACAGCATGTGGAATTTCTGAGTAACGAGCAGACATACCATCTAGTGACTGGACCGCACGCACAACGACAGTTTCGCCATATGCTCTAACATCTCCATGAACCCCAACTGAACGGACAGGAAGTAATGCTGCGAAATATTGCCATGGAATCTCCATCTTTCCTTCCGCTGCTGCTGCTTCGAATTCCTCTTCGACAATTGCACATGACTCACGTACAACATGAACACGCTCACGAGTAAGAGGTCCAAGACAGCGAACTGCTAGTCCTGGGCCAGGGAATGGTTGACGATCTGCGACCTTGATTTTCAGAGCATGAGCGAGATCACGGACTTCGTCCTTATACAAATCACGAAGAGGCTCTACAACTTCAAGAGTCATATCGTCAGGTAAACCCCCTACATTGTGGTGACTTTTGATTGTGTCACGAACGCCGCCACCGGATTCTATCCAATCTGGTGCAATCGTACCCTGTACCAGATATTTCGCACCAACTTTATCTTGTTCCTCTTCGAATATCCTGATGAATAGTTCGCCAATAATTTTACGCTTTTGTTCAGGCTCAGTCACATCTGCAAGTGCATCGAAGTAACGGTCTTCAGCAAATACTGTTGTCAGATTTAGTCCATGATCAGCAAGCATTTCTTGGATTTCTTTAGTCTCATCTTTTCTCATGAGTCCAGTGTCGACATAGACACAATGGAGTTTGTCACCAACCGCTTGACTAGCGATAACTGCTGCAACTGTAGAATCTACTCCACCACTGCACGCAATTATTGCAATATCATCAATTTCATCTTTCATTTTTTGAGATGATTCTTCAATGAATGATGTTGTGTCAAACATCAAACATCCCTTCCGTTGACCTCAGCATCCATTTGCTTAACCTTTGCAACTTGGTCAAGTTTATTCTGCTTTAGTGCAGCAGCATAAGTCTCATTACCAAGAGCAAGGATTTGTGTCGCAAGATATCCAGCATTATCGCCACGGTCAACACCTACAGTCGCTGCAGGCACCCCTGGAGGCAGTTGTACAATTGAAAGTAAACTATCGAAAGGAACTCTGCCACCACAAGGAACGCCAATTACTGGCTTGGTAGTTAATGCTGCCACTGCACCAGGCAATGCTGCTGCTAATCCTGCCATTGCGATGAAAACAGTACATCCATCCGCTTCTGCATCATGGATAATTTGCTCAACAAATGCTGGCGAACGGTGTGCACTTGCAACACGTAATTGGTATGAGACTCCGAAGTGGTCTAGAATCTTAGTACATTTTTCAGCAACTGGCATATCCGACTTGGAGCCGAGTAGGATTGTAACGTCCATGGTGTTGTGCCATGGACGGTGGTTCATCAACGTGCCGCGTATACATACAATCATCTCGACCTCTAATCTAATGAGGTATTGGGATATTCATAGGGGGTCGCTTGGAGTGCCAAATGAGACTTAGTAGCGATATCCCACATCCAATTTCCCGCCGCTAAAAGATGTCCACCAGAAATTATTGATATCGGACGGCTGTTGACCTGTTGTCGAAATCTCCGAATGAAAGCAGGAATTATCCAAGCCGGCGTATCATGCAAATTCCATACATCTTTGGGCCACTCTCTATTACGATTAAGCAAGCGTCTAACCTTCCGCTTTTCGTCATTCAATAGGCTAAGTGCACGTGCTTCGAGTTCCATTTCTGGCCGAATACCGCGTATATGTGCCGCCATAAGATTGTGTGCAAGGGTTAGCCGCCCCTGTCTTGCAGCAATTCCAACTGCGCGCGGAATAATTCTTCCTTGCCCTGAGCAATCAACTTCCAACAGAACTCGATAGCGCGCCAATAAAGCGGGATCATCTAGATAGGCCCTAAGTTCAATCTCACCAGACCATAAAAATGGTGCCACCCAACGATAGTCTTGATTTGGTTGTAAGTGGCGGAGGATTAATCCTCGAATGTCGAGCGGATATTCGTGCATAAGTAAAGAAGCAAACAAGTAGGTAGCAAATGCTTTTGCTCACTCCTCACTAAATGTAAAAGTAATCGGAGCATCAGCCTCTAACATAATTCGGTCATCTAAGCGTATACCTCTCACAATATTGGAGCCGACCCGCAGAAGAGGTCTTGCGGCCCACCTGCGATGCATATAGGTCGCACCTGTAATCTCAGGAAGCGGTTCGCGAGGGTCCCAGTCACGGCGGTATGCTGTTCCTGAAAGTGCTGAAAGTGAGGCTGCTGTTCGATAATTGATTACCCATGGCACAAGTGCAAGAAGTGCTTGAATTGCAGCGGGAGGCTGGAATAATAGGATAAAGGCTGCAAATGGAGATACTAGTAGAACTAGCATGTCTACTCGCCCTGGCATCGCATTAGTTCCAATCCATACTGCGACAAGAGATAGCATCACACCAAGAGCAAGCGCGCCAGTCGCTAGTAAACCTCGGTCTTGAAGCAACAAAAGAAGACCCCCTGCAAGTGGGAGAATGGACCACGCCATTGGCCAAAGCATCTTCGGGCCGGGGCCCGGAATCGATACTTCCTCCCATTCCATGGTACACGCTGATAGTTACTAGCCTTGAACCATTTTGTAAAACAAAGCAACTCTAACTGTTATCTTCATCAAATGGATATGATAGTACCAAGTTTCTAGCAGCATATACTTCGTCGACACGCCTGACATCAGTAGTGATTGGTGCAGCATGCAAAACTTCCGCATCCTCTTGCAAGACTTCAACAAAATTAGTTGCAAATTCGTCCAAGACTTCCTTGGATTCTGTTTCAGTGGGTTCTACCATCATACATTCTGGTACAATTAGTGGGAAGTAAACTGTGGGTGACATGTACCCCTTGTCAAGCAAACCTTTCGCTACATCCATTGCACTCACTCCTAGTTGCTCTTTCATAGGGGCAAGTGAAAGTGTGAACTCGTGTTTGACTACATCAACCGGTGCTCCATCACAGAATAGATGACTGACGCCCTTCTCTTCAGCTTCTTTCAGGATTCGATGACGTAAATAATTCGCATTCAATACAGCATGCTCAGACATAGTTTTCAAATCTTTACCATACCGTCGATAAAAAGCCCACGAGCGGATTACTGCGCCGCTATTACCGTGCCATTGCTGCACCTTTCCAATGCTCTTTTCAGGCTCTTGCCAATGGTACCACCATTCTTGGTTAACCGAAGTTAAACGGTCTCCTGACAAGATAGGTCGGCGTTTTACGATAGGGCCAGGTAAATATTCAGCCAAGTGTGCCTTAACACCAATTGGGCCGGAACCCGGACCTCCGCCACCATGTGGTTGGCTGAATGTCTTGTGAAGATTGTAGTGAACTGCATCAAAACCCATAATCCCAGGAGAGGTTCTACCAAGAATCGCATTGAAATTTGCACCATCATAGTACATTTGGCCACCGGCAGCATGTACAATTTCTGCTGCTTCAGCAATCTCCGGTTCGAATACCCCGAGTGTACTTGGATTTGTGATCATCATTGCAGCCGTATCATCACCAACAACTGCCCGTAATGCATCCAAATCGAGGCGTCCATTTTCTTGACTCGGAATTTCAATTATCTCAAAACCAGCCATCGAAGCACTCGCCGGGTTAGTTCCATGAGCGGAATCCGGCACAATCACTTTCGTTCGATTTGTCTCACCACGGCTTCGGAAATATTCTTGGAAACAACGTATTGCAGTAAACTCCCCTTGTGCACCTGCAACTGGTTGTAATGTTACATCATCCATGCCGGCACAGATACCTAGCATCTCTTGCATTTCATGGAAGATTGCAAGAGTCCCCTGTATCTGGTGTTCAGGTTGTAACGGGTGCAAATCAGCAATCCCAGGTAGCTGAGCAATCACTTCATTGACTCGTGGATTATGCTTCATTGTACATGAACCAAGTGGATAGAATCCTGTGTCAATTCCAAAATTACGATTTGAGAGCCAGGTGTAATGCCTGACCATTTCAGGTTCTGATAAGCGGGGCCACTTCGGTAATTCATCTCTGACTAGAGTGGATGGAATCTGAAGGTTATCTGTTGGGAATATTGGATCTGGTTGTGAATAGCCTTTGCCATTTGCACCATTATGTTCGAATAAGTGGCTCATGCATTCACCCCCTGAATCATATTTGTTGACCACACTGCAAGATGAGCAGTTAGCAATTCTATTTCTGCAGCCTGTGTTTGGTCACTGAATGAAACTAGAAGCCAGTTAGTTCTCTGATTGTACCAATTGGACAAATCATATCCCCCAATAAGACCTTGAGTATCCAAATATTCAATACAATCTGCTGCTGAACCGGGTAATTCAATTACAAATTCATTGTAGTGGCAATTCATTGCATGTGGAAGGGAAATCGTGGTAATTTCAGACAACTTTTGTTTTGCGAGTTGACACGCAGCCATGTTGCGACGTGATAATTTTGCCAAGCCCTCTGGACCTAACAGTGCCATATGCATTGCACCCATCAAAGCGATAAGTGTTTCATTGGTGCAAATATTAGAGGTTGCACGATGGCGCCTAATGTGTTGCTCTCTTGTTGAAAGTGTCAAACAGAATGCCTCTTTACCATCCACATCGATAGAACGTCCGACTATTCGGCCCGGCATCTGGCGCAAGTACGCTTTCGTACAGGCAAAAATTCCGTAAAGCGGCCCACCATATGTGATTGGTGAGCCAAGGGCTTGTCCTTCGCCAACTACAATATCTGCCCCATAATTACCCGGTGCTTCGACAAGACCGAGGCTGACAGGAGCAACACCAACGATAAATGCGGTTTGCTCACCAATGATTTCTTTCACACGAGTAAGCCCCCCATCGAGTATCCCTAGTGGATTGGGTTGCTCGACATATATCCCACAAGATCCAGACGCTTCAGACAGGGACTCAAGATTTAGAGTACCATCTGAATTATGGCGTAAGGTCTTGATGGTGATTCCGCCTCCCTGAGTATAGTTTTGGATAACAGATACCCTCGCAGGAGGGATCAATTCACTAATGTAAACTGTATCTTTTTGTGTTGCTTTCCGATTGTGGACGCGAACTGCACACGTAATCGCTTCTGCCGCAGAAGTTGAGCCATCATATACTGATAAATTTGCAACTTCCAAGCCTACAAGCTCACTGATCAAGGTCTGGAATTCCCACATCGCTTGAAGCATTCCTTGACTTACCTCTGGCTGATAGGGCGTGTAGGAGGTCAAAAATTCACCGCGAGTAATTAATTGGAAGACACTGGCAGGGATATAATTACGATTGAGGCCTGCTCCAAGGAAACTAACTCGGTCACCTAATGCAACATTTGCGCCAAGGATATGTCGTGCGTCTGCGATGATCTCCTCTTCGGATTGTGGGCCACGCAGAGGAAGTTCGCCATTCATTCTTACCGCTTCGGGTATGTCTGCAAATAGGTCGTCCATCGAAGAAAATCCCATGGCTGCTAGCATCTCGCTTTCGCGTCCGAGATTGGGAAGTTGGTCAACCATGCTCCGGCCTCAAGCAGAGGGTGGCGCAGACCGGTCATGAATGTTGGTTTATGCGCAAAGTCATTTGAGTAGGTTCTACCAGACCTAATTATGGCGCATATTGCAATGGTCGTAACCAATGCTTGTGCACCAGACCCCCGGGTTGAACGTCATGCGCGATGGTTGGTATCAAAAGGCGAGGACCGTGAAATCTTCTTGTCAATAATTAAAAAGTGGTTACACTAATCTTGCCATTTTGTCCAAGTCCCATCGCCATTTTGATACCAATTATCGCCATCATTTGCTTTGAACCAGACCGTTCCATTTTCATCAGGATCTAGGTAATCCCCTGCGGGTAAATCTTCCCAAGAGCCTACTGTATCTTCACTTCCAGTGGATTCACCATCTTCAGTTACATCTTCTGAAAGAGGCAACGGAGCTGGCGTTGGGGCACCAGGAGGTGGTAAGTCAGTCAGTGGTTTAGGACTAGAACGTTTCTTTTTCGATTGTGGTTTCTTCATTATAATCATGCCAATTACTCCAACTAGTACCAAGACAACTAATCCGCCAACTATTCCGATGATTGTAATTGTGTCCATTCCTTCATCGGCACTTGCTGTTGTATCATCTGTAGTCGTTTTACCACCATCACTCGGCTCAGAAAGTAAGCACCCCGGGTAATTGATGTCATCATCGAAACGCCCATCAGGAGCGACTAGTGGGCACATGTCGGCAGAAGTTGCATTCTCTACAAATACTCCTGGCCAATTATCTTCACGTGAATCATTCCATGCTGATTCGCCCCAATTGTCACCAAAACCATCACTATCGGTATCGTACCATTGAGTTGCGTCAAGTGGGAACATATCTGGACCATATCCAAGGGAGTCCCATTTATCGAATCCCCAGAAAGCATCAGTATCTGAATACCCATCGCCATCAACATCTGGACAACCATATCTGTCGATGGTCGAAGTTCCTTCGTCGTTAGTACAATAATCTACGAACACTCCTGCGAAGTTATCGCCATAGCCGTCACTATCTGCATCCGACCATTGACTGGGTTCATCGACAAATGCATCTGCGCCTTGCGTCACACTCCAAGACAATTCTGGGTTCGAGTAACCATCACCATCGCCATCAAAACAGCCAGTTCTATCTGCGCTAGAGTTGCCCCATACGAACGGACAGTCATCTGGATTATTGCCACTAGGGTTGTCACCATAGCCGTCATCATCACCATCATTCCATTGCGTTTCATCTTGGAAGAAAGCATCGACTGTATCAGCATAACCATCTGAGTCGAAATCTGGACAGCCCTTTGTTCCGCCGAGTGTCGCTGTTCCTTCTTGCAGAGGGCAGAAATCAATCAAATCAGAGAAACCATCGTTATCATCATCACTATCTTCTCTATCATCGATACAACCATCAGCATCATTATCATTTGAGGCATTCTTTCTCCAGTGAGCTATACCATTTTTACAAAGGTCGACTTCGTTGATTACACTGTCATTATCATTGTCATTATCTTCATTGTCATTTCGACAGCCATCGCCATCACGGTCGTTTGATTGGCTAGAATTCCAACCGGTTTCACCCCGCGGGCAAGAATCGTCTACATCGAAAATACCATCGTTATCATCATCAAGATCTTCATTTGAACCTTCATCTTCGCAGCCATCACTATCTTTATCGGTTTGACTTGCAGAAGTCCAGTTTAGCGATCCCTGGGCACAATCATCAACAGTATCATCAATACCGTCACCGTCATCATCACCATCACAAATATCACCAATCCCATCTGATTCGTAGTCCTCTTGAAGTGGATTTGAAGTGTAGTGGCAATTGTCCTCAATATCGAGAACTGAATCTCCGTCATCATCAGAATCCTCATCCACGTCTCTACAACCATCACCATCTAAGTCGCTAGTTGAATTAACAGTCCAATCAAGAACTCCAGTAATACAATTATCAGCACTATCAAGGATTCCATCGTTGTCATCATCATCGTCTTCCTCGATATCTTTGCATCCATCGGCATCATAATCCAATGAGGTGTTAGATTGATTCCAATCTAAAAATCCGTATTGACAATCATCTAGGGCATCATGTAACCCATCGTTGTCATCATCAGTATCACAAGCATCCCCCTTCAAATCTTCATCAAAATTACTTTGATTGGAATTTGCTGTATTCAAACAATTATCTGTATAATCGGTGACCCCATCATCGTCTTTGTCATGCTGGAACATCCAAACGAATACATCCTGGTCAGTAGCAGTCCGAGGAGTATCGCCAAACCAAACGGTTCCACTGAAATCCCCGCCTGCAATTAGAGTGCCATCATTCATTGCAAGTAATGCACCTACTGTGTCATTATCTGCACCTCCAATGCTCATTCCCCATTGGAAATCTGAATCATTGTCCACTTGAGCAATAAAACCATCATACTTGTAGAAACTAGTATTCTTCAGTAGAGTGGTGGTTCCAAACTTCATGTCATCTAAGTGCCGTCCACCAAACTGGACTTGCCCTTTGGGATTAACTGACAGTGCTTGAAGGCGATCGTCATCAGCGCCACCGGCATGGTAGTCCCAGATTTGAGATCCATTCTCAGCATACCTTAGGAGCAATACATCCCAACTGCCCTGTCCACTAACGATTGTGCCGCCTTGCTTTTTGTATGTTTGAAGGAAATTTCCTCCAACTACAACCCCACCATCTGGGTGAAGTACAATATTATTGAAATAGACTCCACAATTACCACCGAAGCATTGGTTACCACCAGTGTTTTGTCCCCATATGAAGTTGCCAGAGTCTGAATATTTTACAACAAAACCTGCGTATGTAGATTGTGGGCTAGAAGAAAATGTGCTGTCCCATTGCTCTGTTCCTGTGCTGTATCCTGCGATATATGCTGCATTGGTTGAAGGTTCTACAACAATCTGGTATGGAATTGAATTTCCATTCCCGGATGTATCCTTAGCCCAGTCCCATTGTGAAGAGCTGGTGTTGTAATATGCTACGAAGAATCTCGCGTTGTCAGATTGTCCTTGAGCAAACAATTGTGTCGCATCGAATTCTGTGAAATTCTGGTAGTAGCCCGTGACGTAGAGGTTGTCATTAGCATCTGCGGCTAGATCCCATCCCACATCAACATCAAATCCACCGAATTTAATAGCCCAATCAAATTCTCCAGTACTGTTTACTCTTGCAAGCCATCCATCGAAACCTGTAGTCGTAACTGTGGTGTTACCAAAATTAACTGAACCTTGGAAATAACCAGTTCCATAGACGTTATCATTTGAATCAATTGTTACCCCTCGACATTCGTCGTAATACAGTGCGGTACCAGCAGAAACTGCCCATTCCCAACTCCCTGTTTTGGTAAGTTTAGCAAGGAGAATATCTCCTTCGCCTTCAGTTTCAACCTGTATTGAACCGAACTGTGATGCTTGGTAAATTGTTCCACACACAATTAGGTCACCTTGAGAATCAAAAATCATTTCATAGATTTCATCATCCTGAAGAGAACCGCCTGCTGCAGACCAGTTTGTATTTGTGGACCTACCCATTCCCACTGAGTTTAAGGCTTCTATTTGTGCTAATGTCAGTTGTGAATCATCAATAATTTTGTCGTCAATGATTATTTCCTCATACACTTCAACAACTGAACCTGTATGCGACATGGCTGGAACCACGGATAGGAGGACGGAAATCAGAATTGCAGTAGCAAGTGTACGGCGCATGATGTTGCGTACATCTTATCCCTCATCAAAGCAACGCCCCTATGGGGCGTTATCATACAAATGGTGGACGAACAATTATTGCACGTATTTTTTTGCGGGATGATGCAACAATCAGCACCTCAGAACCGGGCTCTACTCCTGCGATATACCCCATTCCAATACCTGCTCTATCGAGCGATGGAGCTGGAGCGCCACTTGTGAGAATACCGATGTAGTTACCATCCAAGTCTTCTACTTCTTTACCACCACGAGGAAGTGGACCACGTTCTAATTGCTTCACTCCCCACCACTTTGCATCGGACTCAGCATGTGACATAACTCGGATACGACCAATAAACTCGTGCTCGGTGTCAAGGCCAAATGGAACATTAGTTTCCCACGAATCACGGTGCAATGTTGTATTTTCATCTAAATCCCGTGATGCAAAATCGACACCCGATAAGAGATAACCTTTCTCTAGTCGTAGCGTATCTCTGGCACCAAGTCCAACAGGTGTAGAGCCAGCCGCGATTAACGCACGCCAAAGTGAAGCGGCATCGCCATTGGGAACAAATATCTCATAACCGGATTCGCCGGTATATCCGGTTCCTTGAATCCATCCACTAATACCCAACTCATTTTCTCCAATCAACGACCATTTGAAGCGGCCAACGTGATTGTCAGCACCCAGTACAGATTCGCAAATTGATTTTGCATTTGGTCCTTGTAAAGCAATAATACTAGTTTCAGGAGATAGATCTTCCAAAGTGACTGAACCGTCACTAGGCAATAGTCCAGTGAACCATTTCCACATGACCGGTATCATACTTGCATTTGGCACACCCAAAACCTCTGTTTCCGAAACAACTGCAAATATCATGTCATCAATCAAGAAACCATCATGGTCCAAGAAATGTGTATAGGCACAACGCCCAGGGGCTATTGCAGTACATTTCTGCGTAGCAATAGATTCTAGCCACCCAAGCACATTAGCTCCCGTAAAACGGAATGAGCCCATGTGTGACACATCGAATAGTCCAGCGTTTGAACGGCATGCGAGGTGCTCTTCTGTGATATTTGAATACCAAATGGGGAGTTCAAAACCATGGAAATCGACTATGTTTGCACCAAGCGAAACATGTTCATCAAAGAGAGCTGTTCGGGCGGGCTTTGCATCACTCATGCGACTTGGTGGCGCACTCAGCATTAAATCATCACTGTAAAAAGTGTGTTTTTTATTTTTTAGAATCGCGCATTATTGACCAATTTTTTCTACCAAGACCTTCTAAAGCAATTCCTGTCAATATACCCCATATCCAAGGTGAATCGATTTTTTGCCACAGCAGTAAGCCCATTGTGATGAAAGCAATAATCCAATGGTGTAACCACATTACATTGTTGCGAATATGAAACTTAATATTCTCAGTAGCCCATCTCACGAGAGCAAAGGCACAAATCACTGAAATCGAGTAGTAAGCAAAATCCACAATTAAAGGCAGACGGCCAGACTTTTACTACTTTTCATAGATTAGGGCTGCAGAATGTAGTATTCAGCCTAATTAGATGACGCAGGTAATCCGCGCAATATGTCGTCACCAATCTGAATTATTTCAGCAACAAATTGGGTTATACCTTCCCGGGTAACTGCAGGATTTGCAATGACGGGCCGAAGTATTTTTTTCTCATCGACTACAGAACTAGAAACCATAAAACGGCCAGCACGGATGAGGCGGTCTCTAAGTTCTGTATTGACTGCATCGTGGTCAATTCCTTCAGAAGTGTATCGGATACAGACATTAGACCAAGAACGAGAAGAAACCATTTCCAATTTTTCCTCACCCTCTACCAACGCTTGCAAAAAGTCAGCTAAACCAACATACGATTCAACCAATCGTGCCCAACCAGCATCACCTTTTTCTCTCCATGCCAAAAATAATTTCAGTGCATCATTTCGCCTGCCACATTGCAAACTAATTCGACCTAAGTCAATGTCCTCGGTCTCGCCGTGGAACAAGTAATGCGCCACATCACCATGCGAACAAATTTTTCGTAATATCTCTGGCCTCTTGATCAAGAATGCTGAACATACCAAAGGCACACCCATCATTTTGTGTGCATCCCAACACAGTGAATCTGCAAGTTCTACACCATCCATCAAGTTACGATACTTTGTACTGAACATGCAAGAACCACCCCAGGCGGCATCAACGTGGAACCAAATATTGTTGTCAGAGCAAACGCCTGCGATTTCTTTAATCGGGTCGAATGCCCCTCGAACGGTAGTTCCTGCAGTTGCAACAACACAGAATGGGGTTTTGCCGTCATTGCGTGTTCGAGCGATTTCTTCGCTCAATTTGTCGGTACGCATTCGACCATCTTGGTCGCAAGGTACTTTGATTACATTATCAAAACCAATTCCCAATACATTTGCTGCCATCAAAACAGAGTAATGAGATTCTTCAGATACATAGCATACTAAATTTTGACCATCGAAACCACGTCTTTGACCCAGGGGGTCAACCTGGTATCGGGCACACATCATTCCAATCATGTTGCCATTAGAACCACCTGTAGTGAGGGTCCCATTGCCGTCACCAAAACCTACAATTTCACACATCCTTCTGATTAAGGCCTGTTCGATTAGTGTCGCCATAGGCGATAACTCATAGGTGTACATTGAATTGTTAGTGAGGCTGGCAATAATTTCACCCGCCAAAGCTGAAACATTCATCCCGCCCCATAATGGATTCATGAAACCAGGATTATTTGTATGAACACTATAGCGCATATATTCATCGATATCTGCCAGTACAGTATCAACTCCCATTCCTTCTAATGGAAGATTAAGATCTGCGGTTTTCCGCAGACTAGATTGCGGCACAGAATCTACAATAGTGCCATTTGCTTCGAGATGAGATTTGATTCTTACTAGAACCGCGTTTAAGAATTCCTCGGTGTCGACAGTTACCCCTCCAATTCAATGCCAGCGTAGGCGGGTTTAGAACCCTGTGGCTCAGGCAGATGTACAAGTAAATTAGAATGTAAAGAATTTTACGGTAATTTACCATTATCAATACGATGTTACAAGCAGAATTAATGTAATTATCACCTCAGAACCTCTAATTGTGTGGAATTTCGAATATTCGTCTGAATTATTCGAAATATTTGGGTAAAAAATACGAGATTGGAGGTGGAAATAAATATGAGAAACCAACTGATTTATAATGGCGTAAAATGGTATCATATTTGGGGAAAGGACATATTACTGTAGCGGAGTAATCTGTTTTGTGGAAGTGCATAATTGCTAATGCATATCGGGTAAGCAGGTATTATGTCACCTATATTCGTCCTGATGTTAGAATATTTGTAATGTCGATTACTGCGTAAATCTACGGGCAGAAAATTCATATTTTTTGAACATCCCACACATCCTCTAAATCTGAAGTTAAACAAGAGACTGGTAGCCATTAAATAACTAAATATGAAATCGGAGGATTGTCAGAATAAACTGGTGCTTAAAAGAATCGCATGCATTATGCATTTTACGCTAGTAACATTGAATAGCAAGTTAGTGCAGCAGCAAACATGCTAGGAGTAGATGGCGCCACATGGCTAGAGCGATTACATATGCAACTTGCCAGAAACTTGCGAGCAGCAGATTGGTCGCAGGCTGAAATAGCCAATATACTTGGCTCTACCCAATCGACTATCTCAAGAATGGCACATCGAGACTTTCCCGCATTGGCAGGAACGTCTGACGAATCAACAATAGATGGATGGGCCCATGAAATATCAATGGCCCTTCGTCAACTTGGCCCAAAAGCAAAACCAAGTCGGACGCGTTTTGTTATGGAAATCGCATTTGCGCCGGGCCAAGTACTGCGGTTTGACAAATCATTGACGGGAACAGATCTCGACTCCGACCAAGAACAAACCGCATTACTAAAGCGATTGGAATGGGCGGTATCACGAATCGATGTGAATCGATTGCGCAAACAAATGCCAGCCGTTGGAATGAATATTGCTTGCTGTTTGGAATCATCGAGATCTACTGCAGAGGTAGCTGCATTCCCTGGCAAAGTTACGATTGTTGAAAATAAACTGAGGCATCACGAGACCCCTGCATTTGGCGCATCGCACCATCTAGCAAATATGCTGCTTGATGCTAGAGTCCACGATAATGCAAAAACTGCAATATTGAATATTCATCCCGGTGATGATAAGGATAAAATTGAGACGATATGTGAAGGGCTCGATCTAAACCTTACATTCGCCCCTAAGGGGGAATTAGTTCCGCACCAAGGAATCGATATAATTCTTGACGAGGGTGCTTTTGGCTGGGAGCCTGCATTGTACATCCTTGCACACAATCCGCTGGAGTTAGTCGACCGAATGCACAGAATTATTTCACTTCTAAATTGAGGGAGACAGATGGATATTTACCTTGCATATGGATTAATGTGTGTAACTCTTGGTTTCTTCGGGTATACTGGGTATCTCGCAGCGGCAAAAAAGGAAATTGATACCGATGAATATCTATCTGCAAGAGGTACGCAGAATTGGCAGGGAATTGGTCTTAGCCTCTTCGCTTCGGGAATGGGTATTTGGATTCTGTTTGGACCTTCGGAAGTAGGATATTGGGGTGGATTCTGGGATGTTGTTGGGTACGCAGTATCAGCAGCCACTCCTTTCATACTGCTTGCGTATGTTGGTCCGATGATTCGTCGAAAATTGCCAGATGGTGTGACGCTTGCCGATTACGTAAGAATGCGAATTGGCAGACCTATGCAAATCTATGTTGGCATCATTTCAGTGACATACATGTTTACGTTCCTGTTTGCAGAGTTTACGGCAATTGGCAAGGCGATGAATGTTCTTTCTGATATGGACCCACTCATTCCTATGCTGGCTGTGGGTATGGTCACAGCAGCATATACCGCATACGGTGGGCTGCCCGCGTCGCTTAGAACTGATCGAATTCAGGCGTGGGTAGTGCTATGGCTCATCGTTACGCTCCTACTCATTCTGTTTGCAGGGGACCTAAGTTCACTGTTTTCTGATGCAAAAGCGTACAACCCCGAGGGTGATGAAAATTGGAGTATTGGAAGCATGTCATACATGGATTCATTCAGTTCGGGGTTAGCACTTGTCGTTGCCATTACTGCTGCTGAAATGTTTTCCCAAGGTAACTGGCAGAGAGCATGGGCTTCTGAGGATGAAGCAGCTCTCAAGAAAGGTGCCATACTTGCGGCTAGCTTAGCATTGCCATTAGTCTTCATCATGGGAGTCTTGGGTACTGTTGCTGCAGCCAAGGGCACAATTTCCGACCCTTCAGCAGCATTCTTCGTACTATTGGGTGATGTACACGAACTAGTTATTGCAGGGTTTATTGTACTTGGAATCGCGCTGGTTTGTTCTAGTGTTGATACGCTGCAAAATGCAATTTCCGCATCGGTCACCAGAGACCTTTCCGATGGCAAAATGAATTTGAAACAGGCTCGAATTACGACTATTGCAATGATACCCCTAGCTATATTCTTAGCAACTGGACCTACGATTTTGGGATTCACGTTCAATGCCGCAAGTGTATTTGGAATTTTCCTGTTTGCAGATTTGCTTGCTGCGGCTACAGTCCTGCCAGTATTACTAACTCTATGGGAGCGGATTGACTCGAGAGCATCACTGGCTGGAGCGGTCTTCGGATTGCTTTCTGTAGTCATTTATGGCCTCATCACTAGTGATTCTATTACGACGGGCATAGGACTCATAATTTCACCAACCAATGAATTTGGACTGGCCAATCTCGGAGTTTTCTTATCTGCACTAATCGGTTCGGGCATAGTGACGATTATTGGCTCGGAATACCTGAAACGTTCTCACTCAAATTAGGACTCTTGATGCTCTAATTTTGTAATAATTGTACGATTTATGCGTTAGCATCATATGGTAGTGTGAACCTAATAGTATCAGGGACAACTATGATTGGGACTCCACTTGATGTTTTACCTTACATTCGTGGCGTACAACTCGTTCTAACGGGATATAATGGATATACCAAAGGTTCCCGATTCGAAAATGATAAAATAATCCGTGAAGAAATTACACGTGCAGGAACTAGAGTTCGTAGTCATGTGCAGAATATTTTTGACCTCCAGTTCAAAGAAGAAAATTTCGAATTGGCACGAGCTGCAAAGCAGTGCATGGAAGAATGTGATTACTTAATAGAAGATATTGCCAAATCAGCATCTGGTATGGAGCATGCTTTTCTATCAGGTCAAAGGTCTCCATCAAATAAGGACTTGAAGAAGTTAATAAAGCACGACCATGAAGTAATTGAAATGGTGACTAAGGCGATAAATTTGGCAAATAGTTCAGAACATTCAATCGCAACATCTGAAGGTGACCCCAAGCAACTAATCATGCAAACAACCCAGATGTTGTCGAGTTGTCGTGGATTTTATGGTGCACGAGCAAAAATTCTAGCAGGATTAAAACAAAAAGAAGTAAAGAAGTGATATTATGAGTGATTATAGGTGGAGAGATAGCCCCGATACAATAGCACGTTTGATAAATGCCAATGAAATTCAGACTGTTTCTACTCAGCAAGTTCTACTAAAGCCAAACGAAGCTTGTGCTATGATTGTTGATGGTCGCATTGGAGACATTCTAACCGAAACTTTACTCAAAAATATGGCTGGAGGTTTTAGCCGATGGATTGGCGACAAGATGGGAGTGACTGCAAGTGACCGCCGTTTACTTTTTGCAATGACTGGCCCCATGGATTATTGGATCCCATTCGAAGGGCAACTTGCCGATGGTGAAGCAGTAAAGGGATTTGCTAATCTTCGTATGCGAATGAATCTTGAGGATGTTCCAAAACTATTGAACTATTTTGCAAATAATTCTCCGGTTCTAAATCGAGATGGACTCATTTCAATTATTGCTTCAGAAGTCAATGCAAGGGTTGTAACGCCTTGCCTAGCATCTTGTGCTACAGCCGCAGACCTTAGGGCAGGTTCATTCCTTGACCGGTTTGAAATGACTGCTGAATCAGGAATGCGAAATCTGCTCTCAAATCTTGGGTTTACTCTTCTGAAAGCATTCCCAATCACTAATCCAACAGATATGGAACTCGTGATGAAGCATCGTGCATCCGTTCAGGCAAAGACTGCAGGAACACAAGCAAATGTCGAGGCTCAACTAGCACACTATTCTCAAACAGAAACTTTGACTTTAGCAAGGATTGAGATGGAAACAAACGTTGCAAGGGCGCGTGCTCAAGGAAAGGTTACTATCGAATTAGAAACTGAACTTAAAGAACTTCGAGCACAAGAGGCACGTTGGAATGCTGAGCGCACGCATGAGCGTGGAAAAATGGAAATGCGGAATGAGGAAGCTGATGCGAAAACAAAGCGTGCAATGGATATGTTTGCAGGTGTTCAGGACCGTAAGGCAGAACGAATCGCTAGTCAACAGAACTTTCAAAATCAGAGGATGGAACAGCAAAATGATTTACAGACTAAAATGATGGAGATGGCTGCAAATAATGGTGCACTAACTCCTGAAGTAATGCAAGAATTTCTGAAACAACAAACTGCACAGAAAGCAGTAGATAGTTCGGGAGCACCTAATCCAAATATGGCGCAACAAACATGTGCGTGTGGGACCAGTCTTTCACCTGGTTGGAACGCTTGCCCAAGTTGTGGTTCGCCGATTGCCTGAAAAGATAGAAGTATACCGCAATGCCATGTTCAAGCACCCGTGGAGGTTTTGGCAACCCCACTGGCGTGAGAGAGGTAACAAGAGGATTTTTTGGTACACCATTGTAACGCTATTTGCTGCGATGGCATTGCCTTATTCTATAATCAACCAAATCATGGGTCTCTTTGACAGATCTGTAATCGACCCCATACTTCCGATTGATTCTTGGGTTCCATTTATTGGTTGGACATTCATAATTTATCTGACGCTGTATCTGTACTATCCTGCTGCTGCGTGGTTTGGCAGAAGTAGTGATGAGCGAATTAGAGAAATGTTCGCATTCTATCAGGCCCTATTTGTCATGACTTGGTTTGTCAATTTGATTTTCATAATATTTCCTACAGAGGTATACATTCGTGACCAAATCCCATCAGATGTAAGGGCAGGGGAAGGTTTCTGGGGGTTCTGGTTTGGAGACATCATGCATAACACCGATATGCCATACAATGCTTGGCCTAGCCTTCATGTTGTTCAATCGCTGATGATAGTAATGCTACTGAGGCATTGGAGAATTATATTTGGTTGGAAAGAAGTTCTTACTTGGATGGCATGGGTTGCACTTTGTATCTCTGTGATGACAACAAAACAGCATTTCTTTTTTGATTTAGCCACTGGAATAATTACTGGTTTATTCTGCTGGTACTGGATGTGCTTACCTGCTATGAAAGAATCTCATACCGAAGAATGGAAAGAAGCATTCTCTGGCGATTAGCCACTACTGTAAATGATAGAAATAGATTGAACGATATTTATAATATTTTGACCGTCTTCATACTGAACAATTAATTCATGGAGAAGGTGGGTATTGAAATGGATTGTAGTCCAAGTAAGAACTTCACAACCAACTTGCAATCAATTCAGGTTGAGTCAAGTAGAATGTCAGAGCGATTCCTGCCATCATCATCATCCATGCACCTATGGCCTTGATGAGACCTGTTGAACGCCTCAATATTGTAATGAATTGTTGCTGACCCAATCCAACAACTGTAGTAACTGTGATCATTAACAGACTCACAGATAGCATCAGGCCACCAAGTCCAGTCCATGTTGCTACACCTCCGATTACTGCGAGATAAGCAATGAAAGGAATAACTGCCGCAGCAGTGCAATCTATTGAAGCGGCAGAATAACCAATGCCCCAGAGGTACATGTTTCTCTTAGGGGTAAAACGGTCATCCATTTCCGTCGTCGAATACTTGTCAACCAATTTCTGAACGAAGCCGAGTAGATGGGCAGTTCCTCCTGTCAGCATGAATGCTCCAAGAACAATTAACAGAATTGCAACGGCCAGAGCGAAGTAATGCAATACTCCCGAGAGGTTTATCACACTACCAAGACCAAATACTACGATGCCGATTATTGCAAAGAATGTCAACTGCCCCATCGCTGCCAATCCACCTAAAATCCAGTGCGCAGGCATTTTACTTTCCAGTTTACCAGCCTCGATTAATTCATCTTCACGCTGGCCAAGCCCGATGTAGTAAGAGATGTACCCCGGTAATATCGGGAATGCACAAGGGGAAAAGTAGACCAATACTCCAAGCAATAGTCCCATTGAAAATATTGCCCCTGGTGAGCGGTCTACTTTTGCCAATGAGAATCTTAAATTTTCAGTCTCACCATCTGCTGCTGCAACTACGGTTTCATCAAAATCGCCCCAACCTCCAGTCGGTGTTCCCGAATTCTCTTTTGCAACAATGAACCCTTCATGGTCAATTACCAAAACGACAGGAATCGCTTGTGCTTGATATTCCTCTACCATGTCGCCACGTGAATACTCAATTAATTCCCAACTGACATTTCCTTCCAGCGAGGTTTCAATAGTAAAATTGAGAGATGAATTCTCCTCAAATTGAATATCAATACCAGCCACATTACTAGTCAAACCATCATTATCTTGACTGTACTTGTTGTTTCCAATATCAATACAAGATTTTGCCCTTCCAGAATTATTAACCCATGCGTCTAAGCAATACGCACCGTCGTTAAGAGATAGTGAAGAATTACCTATACCGGAACTGATTACTTCGTTTTTCAAAACAGAATCATCTTGGCCAGTGGCTACAATCCAAGGCATATGAGAACTAGATTCTGAATCACCAAATGTTTCGTTCAACATATCTAGGTCTTCCAACGAATACCACATTCCAACTGAAATAATTATTATTTCATAGTCCCCGTCATGAGCCCTCCAATCATCAATTTGAGTTTCGAGGTGTTCCTGAACAAGATGACAATTAGCACAATCGACAGCCATGAAATCAACAACGACTACTTTGCCACGATGGTCTGACAGCTTAAACCAGCCCTCTTCATCAACATAGCCGACTTCTTCCACTGAACGATTTACAGTTTCGACTTCGAAATCAGGTGCTAAGCGAATATTGTCTCTGTCAACCCCATAACCTGAAGAGGCTAGATCAAACATTGAAAGACCAGCATATCCAATGGCCGAGAACATTACAAGGCCTATCAAAAATGCCTTCCAAGTAGTTCCCTCTTTGAAAACTGCTAGGTCAATTCCAAAACGCTCTTTGAGACCCATGCGGCAATGGTAGTTCCGGCAATTTATGAAAGTCTCGTGTCAAACACTCATTGAGAATTCTCTAAACTACCGTATTGACTTACTACTTTTACCGGCCCAGAGGACAATTTTGAAACAAATTCCTCCGACAATTACCCCGACTGCACCTGCAAGGTAAAGCCAAACAGGATTATCAGCCCCGGCAATTGCTGCATCGATTAGAACATAAAGAAGGAGAATCCCTGAAATGGCGCCAATGGCACCACTGATACCAAGACCGGCGGCCATGATTCCAAACTTTTTCAGGAGGTTCACATCCTCACGTGCACTACCGTAGTGATAAGTCTTGACATGCGTTATCCCGCATGTTCCAAGCCCTGAGACATCGAATAAAGTCGGTGGAGTGCGTCATTATCAGTCAACCAATTCACAACATCTAGCGGGATAGATGCAGACATTACTTCTTTTTGCGCATCTACCTCATACACTGTTGAAAGCATTTTCAAAGTCACACGGACCCTCCATCCTTCGAATGATTCTCGGTGGGATAGGTCAACCCACTCGATTTTGAATCCCGATTTTTCATAAAGTTCCCTTGTAGAAACATCACTGGTGACCAGTGTCCCTTTACCATGGTATTCGGTTGCGTGTGCAACCCAATTTGGTGGATCGTTAATATCAGGTATTTGCACGATTTTTGCATCCCTTTCACCTAACCAAGCCTGTATCATTGCTTCTCTTTCGGAGGCAGTCCATGGGTTATCCAAACTAAGTTCCGCTTCACTGGAACCTATTGCAATAATTGTTGGTCCAAGTTCCAAAGCGGCATTTACCAAATAGGCATGCCCTTTATGGAATGGTTGAAAACGACCAAGCACAATATTCATTGTAATCACTGGAAATATGATTCCACATCTGTCTCTGGTAAATCATGGCCACATTCTCGAAAACATTCTAGCATTCTTTTACAACCCTCAACCATTTCTGAAAGAGGTGTTTCGCCCATGCTACCAACACGGAACATTTTGCCCTTAAGATGGTCTTGAGCACCAATAACTTGAGTTTCATATTTCTCACGTAATAGTGTACGCCAAGAATCATCAACGCCATCCGGATACATGATTGCTGTCACAGTAGCTGAGCGTGCATATTCATCTGCAAGCAATTCAAAGCCGAGGTCACCAAACAATGTCCTGACACCCTTCGCCATGTGCAAACATCGATTCCATCGCTGTTCAAGCCCTTCACTTTTGAGAGTCTCAAGTGCGACAGCCCAACCCATCGCTAGATTGATCGCAGGAGTCCAAGGTGTTTGGTCATCATCACCTTTTTTCAATGCTGCAAGAATATCAAGATAGTAAGTAGGGTTTGAATCTCCTTGGTTTCTAATTGCAGTACATCGGTCGATGAAATGGGAACTCACTGCAATTGCTGCGATGCCGCTTGGACCGGCTGTACATTTTTGAGCCCCAACGACTACTGCTTCTGCACCCCATTCTTCAGGATAAACAGGTAATCCACCAACACTTGTGATTCCATCAATAATCAGTGCGACACCATACTTTTTGCACATTTCTGCGATTTCAACTGCATCTTGGGTGATTCCTGTCGAAGTTTCGTTATGACAAATAGCAACTGCCTCCCAGTTACCTCTAGCCAATTGTTCCTCAACCTCACCCAGATCGAAAGAACGACCCCACTCATATTTCAAGTGCTTAACAATACAAAAGCGCGAACCCATTTCAGCAACACGCTCTCCAAATTTACCATTGGTAGGAACTAGAACTCTATCGTTACGACGAAATCGATTGGCCATGACCATTTCCATGGCGGCTGTTCCTGAACCTGAAACTACTATGACTTTGTAATCATCATCCCCTGACCATGATTGGTTTTTCTTTAAATCCGAAGATGGAGACAGGTTGAATGTATAGCGCAGCCCACTGTTTAGACGGGCCATGACCTCTCGGAATTCGCCACCCCTTGCTGTAATGGTAGGGCCGGCCATCGCTTCTAAGCACGCCTGATTCATACGAACTGTCCCCGGCACGAGGAAACAATCACCACTGTGACCCATAAACGAGCCGATGCGCGCTCGGTTCAATAATTGACCTCTAACCGTGGCCCTGAAAAAGAGAGGACCCACAGCATCCAACATGCTGACTATTGGCTTAGCCATGTTACAAGGTGCTCGGCGTGAGCACATACATGCGCTTCAGCGGGCAGCAGCACTTCTAGAAGTTGAAATTGAAATTCGCGAATTGAGAAAATCAACTGACACTACCGGTCTTGATGGACTAATTCTCCCGGGAGGAGAGTCGACCGCAATGAAAATCGCAAGCCGTTCTGAAGATCTATATTCCGGCCTTTGGAAAGAAATCGAAGATTCAGAGATTCCTGTATTGGGAACTTGTGCAGGCGCAATCTTACTCTCACAGCAAGGATTGGTAACTGCACCAATTGAACGAAATGGGTTTGGCCGGCAGCGAGAAAGTTTTCAGTCCCAAATTCAAATCGATATCGATGAAGAGAAAATATTCCCCGGCGTATTCATTCGTGCGCCTCGATTTTCAAAGGGTAGCCCCCATGCCATTGCTTGGTTAGATGATGAGGTGGTTGGTATCCTCGAAGGCAAGTGTATGGCACTAACTTTTCATCCAGAACTTACAGACAACTTGTGCTTTCACAGATGGTTACTAAATGAAGCAATGCTCTAAATTGGCTTCGCACTACCAGTGAGTTCAAACCATAGATGCCAAACCGATTAATCGTGCACTTGCAGATGGCTAGCGAAATCGTTCCACCCGAAGCGGGTGAAACCGAAGGCTGCATCCAGTGTCAACAAGGAAGTAAGTTGGTTCTATTTGTCACCGGTAAATGCCATTGGGGATGTGATTATTGCCCACTTTCTGACAACCGAAGAGAGTCCCCCGATATGTTTGCTAATGAACGCCGATGCTCAAATTTTGCAGAAGTTATTGAAGAGGGGAAGGCGATGCGTGCCACCGGCACTGGAATCACAGGAGGAGACCCTATGCTGGATTTTGACAAGACAGTAGATGCAGTGAAAACTCTGAAAGCAGCGTTTGGCACAGAACACCACATACATTGCTATACATCGATTCCTATCAAGCCAGAGCAAGCTAAGGAACTCGGCGAGGCAGGTCTTGACGAACTAAGATTCCATTTGCTGGATTTAACCCTGGACCGATACAGAGATTCTGTAAACGCTGCTGCTGCTGCAGGGATTTGTGTTGGTATTGAGTTGCCAGCTGAACCTGATAAAAGTGAGAAACTCCATGCATTGTTGTTGCAATTGAATGATTCCCCAGTAGAGTTCCTGAATCTAAATGAATTAGAAATCACCATTGGTAATCAACAGAATATGGATGTACGTGGATTCAATCTGGCAGGGGGCATTACTGCTGCTGCGGAGGGTTCAGCAGCCCTTGCTATCGAACTTAAAGAAGCATCAGAAGGGATGGATTTCCATGTGAAGTTCTGCACTTCATCCTACAAAGATTCTGGCCAATTGAGGAACCGATTTAAGCGAAGAGGGGAAGCTACACTACGCCCATATGAAATGTTCTCAGATGATGACACAATTATCTTTGGAGCAATCCCTTGCTCCTTGGAAGATGCAACAGATGATGTTAGAGAACTTGCAGATACACTTGGTCTTCATGATGGGTGGATTAGGTATGATGCACCATCGCACCGAATCGAAATCCCACTTTCTGCTGCCGAAGAAATCGCTCAGCACCTTTCTGTTCCAGTCATGATGGTAGAAGTACATCCAACCCATGAAAGATTAGAGGTTGGAGTAGTCAATCTAAACTCGATTAGATAACCATTCACTGGTCAGAAGCCACTACTACACGTGCAGGAACTAGGACCCTATCCTTGTAGAGATAACCGGTTTCTAGTTCATCAATTATCGAATTTGAGGGGTACTCTTCCGAGGGAGGTAGAGTTGTAATTGCTTCCATTTTTGTTGGGTCAAATTTCTCACCTGCCGTCATGATTTTTGAAACACCATCACCAGATAATTCAGACCACATTTTTGAGCGAATTAAGGCGAGACCTTCATCTTCTTTTACCGAAAGGGCGCGGTCGATGTCGCCTAGGACGGTGAGCATCTTTCGCGCCATACCCATCCCGCCAAATTGGATTGCTATTGCCTTTTCAGCCATGAGTCTCTTTCGTACATTTTGGATTTCTGCATCGCGATATGAAATTTCTTTTTCCGCAGATTCTGCACGAGATAAAGCCTCTACCAAGGGGTCGACTTCTTCGATCTCTGGCTCAGCCACAGGCTCTTCGGCAAGTGCTTCCTCAACTACATCACTGTCTTCGTCCATGCACATGCCACCCTGCCCTTATTTTTCAATCTCACGAATCAAGAAGGCTCCCGAGATTCCAATCTCCGTGCCCCCATTGTCTTGCTTCAAGGTGGTCACGCCCCAAAATTTGTGCATACTGAGTTTGGTTAATTGCATAATGGAGTAAGCGTGCATTTTTGTCATGTGCCTCGAATGTTGGAATGATTCGTGGGTCTATCTTTTCATCTAAGGTTTCACCCAAATCTTTCCTCCGCTGCATCCAATCCGCACAAACCTTTTCTGAAAACTCCGTCTCACCAACTACCGCAAGGGCTGACCTTAAATCATCCCACAAAAGCGACGAATACATGTCTTCAACATTTGGGATCTGTCTGTCAAGACCATTTTCTAAGTAAAGAAAACACCGTCCTTCCCAGGCCTCCCAATATCCGACACTGGCCCATTCAACTAATTTTAACAAAGTCTCATATCCTGAATTAGCGGACAATACATCTCTCACTGTACCTTCGCCCTCGAACTGCTCTGACAAATCTAAAAATTCGGCTTCGCAATCTATGTCGAATTCACGATTCATTTTGGAATCTTTTTGCGGACGTAATGGGCGCATAGATTGATCATTCATTTTGAAAATTAAATTATTCCAATCCATTTCAAGGATGCTGGACAACACCGCCCTATCGGTAAGATAGAGCCGCATGTCAATTCCCATGTACCAACCCTAGGGGCTAATGCACATCATTCCATCGGGACTTGATTACTATCAATACAGTGTTGAAAACATCTCTCCATGAACGCTGGAACCTCGAGAAGTAGCGGGTCATCATCACGACTAAACCCAAATGTTCCTTTCCCAATTTGTTTCTCCGCCAGTTTTCCAATCAGGGTAGAATCCTCGAATATTGGCATCACATAAATTCCAATATGCTTGCGCTGAACACAGATTCCAATGAAAGGGCGACGTGTTGGTGTGTACAAGCGGTAATAGCCTTCTTCGTCTTTCACAACCCGCATAAATGGCTCATATTTTGCCAACATATCTCGCAATCTGAAGAACAGAACTGCAAGTGCCACATTCTTCATGTTCAACCCCATTGGGTGATAGCATTCAAGAATGCCCATCGGCCCGATGTGAATAGGAGGGGTGTGATTGGCTACCATAAAAGAGCAAATTCAGGCCCTCTATGATGAGATTAATAAGACTCAAAAGAATAAGGCTACAAACGCACATATTGGAAAACTTAAGGCCAAAATCGCACAACTAAAGCAGAAAGAAGAAAAGGCTGCTGCGTCGGCAAAAGCAGCTGGACCTGCGAAGGGTTTTGAAGTTAAGAAATCAGGTGATGCGTCTGTTGCTCTGGTGGGATTTCCCTCTGTTGGTAAATCTACATTAATTTCACAAATCACTGATGCAAAATCAATTGCAGGCAATTTTGAATTTACGACCCTCACTTGTATCCCGGGGCTAATGGAGCATCGAGGTGCAAAAATACAGATTTTAGATCTTCCTGGACTAATCAAGGGTGCAGCGGAAGGCAAAGGGCGAGGAAAAGAAATCTTGGGAGTTATTCGCTCATGCGATATGGTGTTGTATATCGTTGACCCATTCCAAGATGCTCACTTCAAAGTTCTACACCGAGAATTGGAAAATGCTGGCATAAGGCTCAACCAGGTTAAACCACCTGTATTTGTAAAGCGGGTCGATAAAGGTGGTATCGATGTTCGTACTACTGTTGAACAGACTCACCTTACACCAGAAGAGATGGGCGAAATTATTCGTTCATTTGGTTATACGTCAGCAATTGTAACTTTGCGAAAAGATACAACGCCAGAAATGTTAGTTGACACCTTAGCAGGAAGTCGTGTATACTCCAAATCTGTTGTTGCTGTAAATAAAATTGATATTGCTTCAGAAGAAGAGATCAGTTCTGCAGAAAAAGCATTGCCGCAAGATTGGCCTATTATGAGAATTTCAGCATTCAAGGACATTGGCCTTGATGCATTGAAAGATTTCATCTATGAGAATTTAGGTTTCATGAGTGTCTACCTAAAGCCTCAAGGTCAGGAAGCAGATATGGTAGAACCGCTTATCGTAAAAGATGATTCAACCGTACGTAATGTGTGTAATAATCTGCATCGAGATTTCGTTAGAAAATTTAGATTTGCACGTGTTAAAGGCCCCTCTGCTAAATTTGATTGGCAACGCGTAGGCCTCGACCACTTACTCAAGGATGGAGATGTTCTAACAATCATTGTGAAGAGATAGGTTAACGCTTCAAACATTTATTACAAACACCGCTCTTTGAATGGTAGTTACACAGTGGCTTGCTACATCGTTTGCATTCAGCGGTGGAAGTTCGCCCACACTTACCACAACGCTTCATCGGCTGATGGAGATAGGTTCCTGATTATCATTCTATCTCATAACTATGCTTGAATTATAATCAGTATAACTAAATCGTATCACGATATGAAGTTGCTATGCGAGATAATGAAATGTTCATATGGTCTGGTTTCTTGATACTTCTTGCTGCAATTGTTGCATTATGGTATATTTCAGGAAAACGGAAAGAATATTTTTCAATTATGTCTCAACGCGAACTAGGTGTAATGGAACAATATAAACAAATAATTTACAGTTTATCTTTAGTCATCATTTCTTCGTATGTATTATTTGATGCATTAATCATGTTCACTGGAATTATTTCTGCTGTAATAAACAATGGCGGATCGAGAGATACATATATCGGACTTGAAAGTATCAGCGAGATGTTTGAAATCACTAGGTTAGATGTAGCAGTAGCCTATTTAGGTATCTTGATCGCCTTTTTATGTTTTGCAGCCGTAGCTTTATTCAATGAGAATTTGCTTATCCAACGAATGAGAGATGCGAGAAGGAAATTGCTCCTTGGAGAATTGCCAGAAGAGGAAGATGGTTGGAATTCTGTAGCACCTCCTGCTACTCCAATACCTCCCAAATCGGTCACTGAAAGTAACGAACCTGCTACTTTTGCGGCAGTTCTTCAAGCAATGGATTTACAACTAAAGCAAGCGGTACAAGCGGCAGAGGATTTGAAATCCGAATTGCATGAAACCAAGGAGAAGGTTGTTACGCTCGAAATTGAAGTTCAAGAGAAGAATTCTGAAATAACTCAAATCAAGGAATCTAAATCACACTTTGATGATATGATCAGTGAAAGTTCTGAATCAGACGAGGAAAATGATGGAAAGAGTCTATCTCTAACCGACTCTGTAATGGTCGGAGATTCAATAATGGGTGGAGTCAAAATTGACAAACAAATCAACAATGACCCTGAAGCAATTGCAAGAGCTGTAATCGATGCCTATCGAATGGGCAAGAGTGACTCTGATTAAGGGTGTACCATATTATACAGGATTTGAGAAGGCGTAAATATGCCAGAACCACTTCCTGATTTTGGCAACATTCACTTTGATGGTACTTTGCGTCCTTCGCAAAAAGCAGCAAGTGATGTAATTATTCCACAGTTAGAGGCTGGTGCAACAAGGTTGCATGTTGTTGCTCCACCCGGTTCAGGAAAGACAATTCTGGGGCTTTATGTGTGGGCTGATTTAGTCAAAAAGCCCGCATTAGTATTGTCTCCAAACTCTGCAATTCAGGCACAATGGGCTGCAAGAACCTCTCTATTCGACCTAGATGGAAAGGATGACTTCATCAGTACTAACCCGAAGAAACCCGGTCTACTTACTTCTCTGACATATCAGTCGATAACAGCGCCAGGAAAAGGTGGAGAAGATATCGAAAAACAGGCCTTAATGGCTTGGTCTGAGAAATTGATTAGTGAAGGTGAGGCCCATGATTATGAATCTACAGAATCCTGGCAACGTGATCTCAAAGAGCGTAACCCCGACTACTACAATGAAAGATTAGGAACCTACAGAAAAAAAGTCAGAGATTTGGTTGCTAAAGAAGGAAACGCATTGTCGATACTAAGCGATAGTGCGAAGAAAAATCTAGACCGTCTCAAGGACGTTGGAATAGGACTAATCATTTTGGATGAATGCCATCACCTTATGCACCATTGGGGAAGAATTCTCAGCGAGGTGAAGGAACTATTTGGCGACCCTATAGTTTTGGGGTTAACTGCCACACCTCCTGTACCGGAGGACTTTGATGAAGATGATGCTAAGAGGTATGAAGAGTTCTTTGGGCCTGTCGATTACGAAGTTCCGGTACCCGCCTTGGTGCGTGAATCCAATCTTGCACCATACCAAGATTTGTGTTATTTTGTGCGTCCTAGTTCGAAGGAACTGCAGTACATTGCTGGTGTAGATTCTGAATTTGAAGAATTGCTGAAAGAACTGCGGGAAAAGGATGAAGCAGCAGAATTGAACCGTGTATCAGATCTAGACACCTGGGTATTCCAGTCGCTAGATGAAAGAAAGAATCCAGGTGGAGACGCAATGGAGTGGAGGGAGTTTTATCGAAAATTTGCATCCTTTGGCGATGATGCACGACGCTATTTACAATCCCATGACCTACCACTTCCACCCGAAGTTCCGCCAATGGCCATGGACCCGAGTGATGAATCATGGACGCGTATTAGCATGCTGCGTACAGTTCTAGACCGCTATGTCCGACATGGCTTAAGACGCTCTGAAAATCCAATCGACCACAAGTTAAGTGACTCCATCGTTTCTCGATTAAGACTACTTGGAATTCAAATTACTGAAACTGGTTCAAGGCCATGCGCCTCCCCTGTTGGCCGAGTAATGGCCTATTCGGCTTCAAAGATTGCGGCATTAAACCAAATCGTAAATGCTGAATCGAAAGCATTGGGAGATTCAATTAGAGTTGTTATTGTTACTGACTTTGAGAAAACTTCAGCCACTTCACTGGTTGAAGGTATCCTCGATGATGAAGCGGGTGGAGCTATTGCGGTATTCCGTTCAATGGTATCCAACATTGAGGGTGATTTATTAGACCCAATTTTGATGACAGGAAGTACTGTCCTTGTCGATGATGATTTGTTTGAGAGATTCATTTCTCGAGCACGGGAATGGGTTCACGAAAATGATATTGACATTCGCTTTGAAGACGAAATACATCAAGGATATCACGAAATTCATGGTAGGGGAAAGGATTGGGTACCTCGATATTATTCACTAATGATCACAGAATTCTTCCAAGAAGGTCTTACTAAATGCCTTATTGGAACGCGCGGATTGCTTGGAGAAGGATGGGATGCCTCTCGAATCAATGTGCTAGTTGACCTAACAACCGTTACAACTAGTATGAGTATCAATCAATTACGTGGACGTTCGATAAGATTGGATTCAACATGGAAAGAAAAAGTTGCAAATAATTGGGATATCATTTGTCTAGCAGAAGAATTTACCAAAGGCTTCGATGATTATGACCGCTTCAAACGTAAGCACAAGCAATTGTATGGAGTATGTGATGATGGAACTATCGAAAAGGGAGTTGGACATGTCCATGCAGCATTCAACGATGCTAAACCTGAAGGTGTTAACGAAGGCATGGCGATGTTCAATGAAGAAATGTTGAGCCGTGCGATAAAGCGCCCTCATAACAGAACCCTATGGGGCATTGGACAGCCATTCAATGCTGTTTCTAGTTCTGCGGTTGAAGCAAAGATGGGTGAGGGTTTTGGTGGTGGTTTCAAATTTGGAGTTAATCGAAAACCATGGACTGATGAATCCCTAATGCTAGAATTATCCAAAGTTATAGTCGATACACTAAGTGATTTGAATGAAATCGAACGGTCCTGCAAAGCCACAGGTGGAAGTCGTGGTGGAGGGTGGTTGAGATTCCATCTAGAACATGCCTCTGAAGAGGAAACTGCAAAATTTACCAAAGCCCTTGAGGAAGTTCTCGGGCCGATAGATAACCCTCGTTACATCATCACTAGGCCCGCAATGCACATGCGTGACACTTGGTTGTCGAAACTACTTCCCGAAGTTGTTGGCAAATTTTTACGAAAGGCAGAAGAAAGTATTCAGATGTTCCACACTGTTCCATCGATTGTTGCAAATACAAAGCAAAGGGCTGAAGTTTTCCAAAAGAATTGGGATTATTATATCGGAAAAAGCGTATTATCATATGGTCGCAATGAAGATGGAAAGAAATTAGTTGAAAATATTAAGAGTCGAAGACTCGGTCCAAAGAATAGTATTCACCGTAAAGAAGTATATCTATGATTAGTCCCAGATTCCCATATCCATTCTGGCATCTTCAGTTGCATGTATTTTAGGATCCCAACGTGGTGCCCATACCAAATTAATGTGTACGCTTTCAACAGCATTTAACGCTGCTCGATGCGCTGCAGCCATGATTTCAGCCGCAGCAGGACAACCTGGGCTTGTGAGTGTCATATCGACTTCTGCGTGCTGGACTCCATCCTTGTCTTCAAATCTAACATCATAAACAAGACCTAATTCCACAATTGACAATTTCAATTCTGGGTCTTCAACATCATCTAACGCATTCATTACTTGTTCCTTATCACTCATTGGATACCCTCCTTTACTCTTTTCTGAACCATATCAAACATGGTTCTAAATCCGTTAGAACGCGAAGGTGTGAGACTGTTGAGGATTCCTGCCTCTTCTGCAAATTCGGGAGTGAGTGAAAGTACATCTTCAGGAGATGAACCATTTACTGCAATAGAAAGAATACCTTGTAGGCCCTGAACTATTTTTGCATCAGCAGCAGCTTTCATCCATACTGCATCATCGACAAGTTCCACTTCTATGTGGGCAATTGATTGGCAGCCCTTTACCAAATTAGCCTCAGTCCATTGTTCAATTGGCAATTCCTCAACCTCATCAGAAAAATCCATCAAAATCTCAAGACGCTCGAATTGTTCTTCGATTTCTTGGAACTCATCGATAATCTCTTGGATTGCTGCAGGCCATGTCATGCCATCACCTCCAGTACTCTATCAATTCCAGATAGGAAGACTTCGGCATCTGAATCATCGTTGTAAAGGTATAATGAGGCTCTTATTGTGCCACTAACTCCAAGTTTATCCATCAGTGGCTGCGCACAATGATGTCCAGTTCTAACTGCAATACCTTGAGCATCTAAGAGGCGAGCAAAATCTTCTGGGTGGATTGTTGGATGAGTGAAAGATACTACTGCTGCATCATCTGGACCAAGGGGGGAATACACTGTCATCCCTCTTTCTTGAAGGGAACTCTTGATACTAGTTGCAATGGAAAGTAACCGCTTGTGGTGCTGTTGTAAATCCACTTTTGAGATCCAATCAAGTGCTGCAGCCCAGCCAACACCTTCTGCGATTCTTGGCGTACCTGCTTCGAATTTATGCTCATTCGTTTGGTAGGTTGAACCCTCAAGGGTTACTGTTTGGATCATGTCCCCCCCTCCCATGAATGGTTCCATTTCATCAAATGCAGTATCGTTAACCAAAAGCGCGCCTATACCGGTTGGGCCACACATTTTGTGGGCACTAAATGCCATGAAGTCCGCACCTAATTGCTGGAAATCAATCATTTCATGCGGTACTGCTTGGGCGGCATCAAGAAGAATTCTAGCCCCTACACTTTTTGCAGCTGCAATTATTTTTTCAACTGGATTTCTAATTCCTAATACATTAGAGGTATGGACTACGCAAACGAGTTTAGCCCCTTCTAGGGCTACATCGAAAGCATCTAGATCTAACTCACCATCAATGACTGGTATGTACCTCAATTCAATCGCTTTTCTTTCAGCGAGCATTTGCCAAGGAACGATATCACTGTGATGTTCCATCTCTGTTAGAACTACCACATCACCTGAATTCAAATTAGATTCGCCCCAAGAGCGGGCTACTAAATTGATTGCTTCAGTCGTGCCGCTGGTGATTATTGCTCTAGTTGAATTGTACCGCTGCTTGAGCAAGGACCTGCATGCTTCGTAGCCTTCGGTCGCCTCCCCTGCCAAAGTGTGAACGGCCCTGTGTACATTTGCATTTGAAGAAGTATAGAAATGCGACATTGCATCAATGACGCATGCTGGTTTCTGTGTAGTTGCAGCATTATCCAGATACACGAGAGAATTGCCATTTACCTTACGTAAAAAAATGGGGAAATCCTGCTTCATTCTATCACCCTCTGATTAGGCATTCAAGGTGGACCAATAGTCGGGTCCTGAGTGTCGCGATAACTTCTTGATTTTTCACATGTCGGAATGCATCCATTAAAAATCCTTCAACAATCAATGCCGAAGCTTCTTCTCGTGAAAGACCCCTAGATGACAAATAATGAATTTGATTTACATCCACAGGTGCGCTAGCAGCACCATGAGCTGCTTTGACATCGTCAGCTAAAACTTCCAATTCAGGAATTGCTTCTGCTCTTGCTTTTTCAGAAAGAAGAAGATTACGGAAAACTTGGCCCGCATCACTTCCACCCGCTCCTTCGCAAATAGTGAGTAAACCGGTTCCCACTGAATGCGATGAACCATCACAGGCAGCATGCATTACAAGAGATGAATTAGTATGCCCTGAGTTATGTGTAATCTCGACATGATGGTCATCATGTCTGCTACTGTGACCATTTGAAGCAATGCCACCACGTACTTCAGCACCGGGCAGAATTAGAGAAACACGAATGTCTGACTTGTTGAGGAATCCTCCCGCCGAGAGTGTGGCGAACTCCAGTGTCGAGTCTCTACCGACGTTCCAATCTTCGCACCTTAGAAGATGACCACTCCATGACAAATCATTTACAATAGCAACAGAAAGTGTTCCTTTAACATCACCTGAGATTCGGAGGCCAGTCCAACCCGCATCACCTGAAACTCTCACAATAAGAGTCGAATCTCCGGTAGATTTCACAATAAGTTCACCTGCACAAATATGTCCTGAGCAACGTAAATCTAATTCTTGCAACTCATTGTCAAGCATGACTAACTTGCATATACGTGAGATTGAATGAATGAATGAACGAGAGATTTCATCACTATCACTCATCGCTGAGTCAGCACCGCTAGAAAACAGAATGGGATCTGCACTCGGCATTTCTTCGACCTTTGTTGGATGAATCCTCTTCCAAGGAGTATAGCGCCAAAGGTGTTCGGAACGTGGGGGTATTGCGATTTTGGGATATTGCATCATCCAATTGCACCCTCCATCTCCAATTCAAGAAGACGATTGAGTTCCACTGCATATTCCATCGGTAATTCACGAGTAAATGGTTCAAAGAATCCATTTACAATCATTCCCATCGCTTCTGCCTCACTGTGCCCACGTGACATCAGATAGAATAGCTGGTCATTACTGACTTTAGAAACGCTAGCCTCGTGCTCCAAGTCTGCACTAGAATTTCCAACTTCCATTGTAGGATAGGTGTCCGATTGACTCTCAGAGTCCAACATGAGTGCATCGCAGACTACTTTTGAACGACAACCGTGTGCTTTTGGAGTGACCTGGAGCATGCCACGATATGATGAGCGCCCACCATTTTTTGAGATTGATTTTGAAAGAATATTCGAAGTGGTGTTAGGTGCGAGATGGTGCACTTTAGCACCAGCATCTTGGTGCTGACCTTTTCCAGCATACGCAACTGATATTACTTCTGCGTGAGAACCTTCACCCTTGAGAAGAACTGAAGGATACTTCATGGTTAATTTTGAACCAATGTTCCCATCAACCCATTCAATTGTGGCATCAGCGTAGGCAACTCCTCTTTTTGTAACAAGGTTGTAAACATTTGCAGACCAATTTTGAACTGTTGAATATCGTATTTTTGCTCCGTCCATGGCAATTAATTCCACAACTGCGGAGTGTAGTGACTCGGTTGAATATGTAGGAGCAGTACATCCTTCGACATAATTGATTGATGAGCCTTCATCAGCGATGATTAAAGTTCGCTCAAATTGACCCATGTTTTTTGCATTGATACGGAAATATGCCTGGACTGGCATTGCTACGTGGACACCTTTTGGCACATAAATGAATGAACCTCCGGACCAAACTGCAGTGTTGAGAGCAGAAAATTTGTTATCGCTAGCAGGCACAACTGTTGCGAAGTATTTCTTTACGATTTCAGGGTATTCTCTCAAACCAGAATCCATGTCTAAGAACAACACTCCTTGCTCTTCTAAATCTTCTCTGATCGAATGGTAAACCGCCTCTGATTCATATTGAGCGGTTACTCCACCAAGCCATTTTTGCTCGGCTTCGGGAATTCCTAGTCGTTCGAATGTATTCTTGATGTCGTCTGGTACGTCGTCCCAATCATTTTCAGTTCCCTTTGAAGAACGTAGGAAATAAGTTACTGCATCAAAATCAATTTGATTTAACATATCACAATTACCCCATGTAGGCATTGGCATTTCGATGAATCGACGATATGCCTTGATTCGAATCTCAGTCATCCATTCTGGTTCGTTTTTCAATTCAGAAATATCTCTAACTACTTGCTCGGATAAACCTTTGTCGAAGCGAATTGTTGCGTTTTCGGGATCGTGGAAACCATATTGGTAATCTCCAACAGCATCTCTTGCAGTATCTCCAGACAATCTCTCACCACCTTATGCTTCTAACCAATCGTATCCTTTGGCTTCTAATTCACCTGCGAGTTCGGCGCTACCTGTTCGCACGATTCTACCATCAATCATTACATGAACAAAATCTGGTTTGACATGTTCGAGTAATCTCTGGTAGTGGGTGATCAATAGGCAACCGGCTTCTGGTGCGATACTGTTGATTCCATCGGCTACAACTCGCAAAGCATCGATATCTAATCCGGAATCGGTTTCATCAAGTAAAGCGAGGCTGGGATTTAATAGTAGCATTTGAAGAATTTCAAGGCGTTTCTTTTCACCGCCACTAAATCCATCATTGACATAACGTGAAAGAAATGATTTATCCATATTCAATGAGTCCATATGACCCATTAATTCCTTCCTGAAATCTCTTGCACTTGGAGCGGAGTTGCCTCTCACAGAAGAAACTGATTTACGAAGGAAAGTTCCGACCTGTACACCAGGAATTGAAGCGGGATATTGGAATGACAGAAACATGCCAGCCCTTGCCCTTTCGAATACTTCCATCTCATCAAGGTCTACCCCTTTGAAAGCAATGGTTCCTGCTGTGATTTCATAGGCAGGGTGGCCCATTACAACATTTGCTAAAGTGGATTTACCGGCTCCATTTCGTCCCATGATAGCATGTATCTCGCCGATATTGATAGTCAGTGACAATCCTTTGATTATCTCAGTACCATCAACACTCACGTGGAGACCGTCGATACTCAATACTTCGTCTCCCATGTTTCATCCTACAGCCACCCCTTTATCAAGGACTGTACGGGGTGAAAACTCGTAAAGCGAGGGTTCATGAAGACCAAGCCAAACGCCACTATATGGATGATGACCTTCTTGCGCAATACCGCCAAGAGGCCGCAGCAGCAATGGCAGTTGAAGCCAACAGGAGAATTGCCGAAACTTCGAATCCAATCGAGGATGAAATTTTGAGGGAAACATCACTTCTTGGCATGGAAGAATTGGTTCCCGCATTATTAGCTCGATTAGGTCCTGTCCGTGCCGCTCTCGATGGACACGGAGGGGGGATTGCAGTCACTAGTTGTGATGTGCTCGATGAAGGATTAGACTTGGTACTAGATCTAACTGGGGCGTGCTTATCTTGTGGAGCAGCCCCTGGAACATTGCAAGGTGTCAAAGATGATTTAGAGGCGGATAATGAAATATCCAAAGTAAGCTTTTCTGCAAGTCTATTGGATACCTTTGATGAACTTGGTAGAGAATTTATCCTGAGTTATGGAAAGGTTGACTTCGTGTGACTGGCTTAGATTAGCAAAACATTGGTCACTTAGTTACAACAAGAAGGTTGATGCCCAAAGTGTATGACGGCCAGACATGAAGTGGCAAGACGGACGGCGAGATGGGCCGGCGAAATGCCGCGAAAAAGACCTTGGACGTTTTGAGATATACGGACGTGATGGGCAAGCACGGTTAGGTAAATTACATACTGCGCACGGTGTCTTAGAAACACCATGCTTACTACCAGTGATTAATCCAAATATACGCACAATTGAGCCGCGCGAAATGTGGGATAAATATGGAATTCAGGCCCTAATAACAAACTCATATGTAATTTGGAAGCATGAAAACCTGAAGGAAGAAGCCCTCAAAGAAGGCGTTCACTCACTAATCGATTTTCCCGGCGTTATTATGACCGATTCGGGTACATTCCAATCTTATGTCTATGGGGATGTCGAGGTAGGGGTTGAAGAAATAGTTCAATTCCAAAAGGACATTGGAGTAGACATAGCAACAATGTTGGATATTTTTACCCGCCCTGACATGACCTTTGCACAGGTTGAAAAAGCGGTTGATGAAACGATTCGGCGCAGCGATATTTCGATAAAAACAGCAAACGAAACGATGCTAAATGGGCCAATTCAGGGAGGCCTATTCCCTGAATTACGGTCGAAAAGTGCACGCGGTATGGGAGCGTTAGATTTCAGCATCCATCCAATTGGTGGGATTGTTCCTATCATGGAGCAACAAAAGTATCGAGATCTTGCAAAAATAATGCTAGCTTGTAAATCGAATCTTCCGCCCAACAAGCCGGTTCACATGTTTGGTTGTGGCCATCCAATGCTCTTTCCTATGCTTGTCGCTATGGGTGCCGATTTATTTGATTCTGCAGCATATGTTCTGTTCGCAAGGGATGGAAGATTGCTGATGCCTTGGGGTACGGAAAAAATATCCAACATTGAAGAGTGGCCAATTATTATGCCAGCCATTGCCAATATTACCCCTGCAGAAGTAAGAGCCATGAAAAAACAAGAACGAACAGTCATCCTTTCAAAATACAATCTGGAAATTACTCTTCAGGAAATGTCGAGGTGTCGACAAGCGATCAGAGACGGGACAATTTGGCGCTTAGCAGAGCGTAGGAGTCATCAACACCCCGCACTAAGAGAAGCATTCCTATGGCTCGTTACCAATCCGGCTCGGTCTTCGATGGAGCCGATTATTATGGATGAGGTTTCTGCGGCGAAAGAAATTGGTACAGAGCGTGGCAAGTGGGAAGAAAACTGGGATTGGCTAGTCAATGCCCAAACCACTCCTCGTAATGGCAGTGAATCGTGGGGTGGACAAGACACACACCATCGGCCACATATCGAAATGGCAAGAAAACGATTGTTTTCGCGATGGAAATCACGTAAATCGGGAGACGTTGTAATATTTCATGGAGCAAGTGCGCCTTGGAGGGAAAGAATTGGAGAATTGGTCGATAGAATTTGGTCGACTGATTTTGAATTATTTGTTCAAACACCACTCGGCCTCGTACCTTGGGGGCTCGAAGACCTCAACCCCTGGGCCCATATCGAAGGCCCAGATTGGCTTTGGAAAAGGAAACCTAACTTTGCTGCGATTCAAAGGGAATTAGGTATGTTTGGAATTCACAATCGAAGAATAATTCCTGTTGACATTTCCGATACGGAAGAATTACACAGCCGAGTATTCAAACAACTAGGGATTGAGCCAAAAGAACGCACTCCGATAGAAAAATTGCAGGCGCAGGTAGTTGACAAACTGTGCGTTCTTTGTAATGTAGACCAAGATGACGCTATCGGAATTTGTGAAGATGCAACATTTGTGATGAGCCGTACTGGAAGAATCAGAAATGTGATTGATGCTTCTGAGTCCCACTTGTTTTCACCTCGTCTTGCAGAGGGGGGGATTTCTCTGACTGTAGACGGGGCGCGAGTGCTACATGCATTGCGCAAAGTGCCGGCACCAATAGGCTTCAATTCAGCCGACAAATCGCTCTACCCAGGAAATGGACCTGCATGGGTAATCATTGATGATGATGCGGAACCATTTGTCAGAGAAGGACGTAATGTGATGCACGGATTCATTCTCGCATGTGATTCTTGGATTCGTCCAGATGAATCGGTATTAATCGTAAATTCTTCGGGAGAGTTGGTAGCAATCGGTCGTTCTCAAGCAACATCTGGAGAGATGGAGTCATTCACAAAAGGTATAGCAGTAAAAGTACGTGAAGGCTGCCCCTGAAAGGGGCATATTCAAGGGCCCATCTCACTGTGTCACATACATGGTCGGAGATTTAGTTATCGAATCCACCGCCCTAACCAAAGCGTATGGGCCCCATGTGGCCTTAGATTCTCTCGATATCGAAATACATCAAGGGGCAACCGGATTGCTTGGCCCAAATGGAGCGGGCAAATCCACTTTCCTCAAGACAATACTTGGGCTAATACAGGTGACTTCGGGTGATGGTAAGGTATTGGGCCACGACATCAGAACTCAAGGTGACCAAATACGACAGAAAATAGGATATATGCCTGAATATGATGCACTAAACCCCGGCATGGATGCAATTCATCAGGTAAGATATAGTGGAGAATTAATGGGAATGAATCCAAGCATTGCGCTCCAGCGCGCCCACCAATCTCTCGAGTATGTTGGCCTGGGCGAACAGAGGTATCGTCAAGTATCAACATTCTCAACTGGTATGAAACAGGCTACTAAGTTAGCATGCGCACTAATCCATGACCCTGCCCTAATAATTGCAGATGAACCAAGCAACGGGCTCGACGCTTTTACTCGGAACTTCATGCTAAATACCCTAAATACAACTGTCAAAAACGGAGGGCGTTCGGTTCTAATGGCTTCTCACTTGATGGATGATGTTGAAAGAGTCTGCGATAATATTGTACTATTACACAAAGGAAAATTAGCTGCTCAGGGGAAAATCGAAGATCTGAAAGCGATTGACCGTGAAGTGGAAATTCATGTATGGGGCTCGGCTACAAAGATGGAAGAGACTCTCTCTGACAGAGGGTTGCGCGTTAGGCGAGAAGGGCGCGTGATGCGAATTGGCCACTCCGGAGATGAGACCTATGACTTAATTTTGCAGACTGCTGCAGATGTTGGCTCTCAAGTACGAAGGATGCATGACTATGAGGCTAGTTTAGAGGACTTATTCCTTGTGATAATGGAGCGCTTAGGGCACGATGTCAAGAGTAGTGAAGACTTGTTGGGAGGTGCTTGAATGTCAGAAATCAAGAGCCCCGGAGAACCATTTGAACCTGAACCAACCAAAAACGAAACATTTGGTTCCGAAACACCGGTTACAGGTCAGACAAAAATGCAGGCAGCATGGTCATCTGATGTAGAAAATGCCGAGTCGACTGCACAAGTAGCTTCAATGCCAACAGGCCAGATTTTTCAACAAATATACCAGCCATGGAATGGAACCCTAAATCCTAGATGGATGCGGAATTGGGCGATTTTACGACACCATGTCTTAGGTATTGTTTCAAAGGGTCACCGCCCATGGAATGTCCCCACTAAATTATTCATTTTCTTCGTAGTCATCGCATCGATGACCGATGCTGCAATGGCTCTTCTCTTTGGTATGATTGGCGATACTACCCTCTACGACATATGGGGTGTAAATCGTGACAATATGTATGGTCATGTAATGGGATTCTTTCCCCGAAATATTCTATGGTATCCAATTATTGCTGCCCTGCTTGTAGGTGGAATGATTTCGGAAGATAGGGCGAATGGGACAAGTGCAATGTATTTCTCTCGCCCAATTAATCGATTTGATTATGCTGCTATGAAATTCTTATCGGTTGGTTTAATTTTATTCTTCGTAATCAACGGAACACTTGCTGTGTACTATTTTGTTGATATTTTAGTAATGGGTAAAGGTTGGTCGTGGATTATTGATACATTCCCTATGTTCATGGCAACATTCCTTTGTGGCATCATACTCTCTTTCACTTACACCTCAATCGGATTGGCACTTTCAAGCGTCTCTAGAGGTAGATTCTTCCCTGCGATTGGTTTGATTGCCATCCTGATGGGGACCAAATCTATGGCTGCAATAATTGATGGATTATTTGACAAATCTGTACTCTATGTGATCTCGCCCTATGATGCGGTTGCCCATGTGTGTCAAGCGCTAATCGGTACCGAAATGACATATGACCACCCGTGGGTATGGAGTTTGATTTCCGTTGTTGTAATGAATGGCCTAGCACTGTATTTGTTAGCAAATCGAGTCTCTTCATTGGAGGTGACTAGAGAATGATGCCGGATATGACTCAGCATGGAAAGGCCGAAACACAACAGTGGCAACCAGTGGAAAATACTCCTGTTGTGATGTTTGATAGAGTCTCCAAAACCTATGGCCGAATCAATGCACTTAGCGGAGTTTCGATTGGACTATCAGGTGGAGTCACTGGTATCCTTGGGATGAATGGCGCAGGTAAATCCACGTTTTTCAAATTAATGATGGGCAAAATAAAACCAAGTTCTGGTGCAATACGATTGTTTGGCACAGACCCTTGGAAGAACCCAGCCCCCTATTCACGTGTTGGTTTTGTTCCAGAACATGAAAAGATGTATGACTGGATGACTGCGTTAGATTTCATCACTACCTTTGCACGGCTACATGGTATGACACGGGATGAAGCAAGTATTGAAGCAACTAGGGTACTGAAATTCGTTTCGTTAGATGAAGTAATGCACAAACGCATCGGCCAGTTTTCAAAGGGCATGAGGCAACGGGTAAAGATTGCTCATGCCTTGGTCAACGACCCCGAATTGATAGTCTTAGACGAGCCACTTCAGGGATGTGACCCTCTTGCACGTACAACCATAATGAATGTCATCAAAGAACTGGGAGCAATGGGTAGAACCGTTCTGGTTTCAAGCCATATACTCCATGAAATTGAGAGAATAACTGAACAAATTGTAATTCTGCATCGGGGTAGAGTTCTAGCTCTCGGAAACTCGCATGCAATTAGAGAAATGCTTGACCAGCACCCGCACAAAATCCTATTGGATTGTAACCAACCTCGCGAATTGGCAAAAGCGATTGTTGACATGGATGAAGTAACTGGGCTATCTTTTTCAAACCCTGCAGCACTTCTTATCGAGACTAGGCATCTTGGTGAAATGCACAAAAAATTACCCAAAGTTATAGTTGATAGCGGACAAATTGTTACTGGAATTGACAATCCGGATGATGACCTTCAATCAATTCTAATGTACCTCACAGGGGGTTCTGCATGAGTAGCCGCATGGACACTATTTGGTCAAAATTAGATCGTAAATCTACTGCGATTGCCGAATTTACTATGCGCCAGTACCGGACTAGAATTTCAACATGGGCAGTCATGGGAGCATCGGTAGTAGCCATCTTCTTGATGCTATTATTCTATATTGATGCAATGAATACTGAAATCGAAGCAAAAGACAACGATGGAGATTCATTTGATTCGGATGGTGACGGCTATCCAGATGGCCAAGAATGGTTAGAAGGAACAAATCCTAATTCACCTGAATCATATCCCGATTGGGTTGAACCGGACCCTCCTGAAAAATGGATTAATGAGGATGATATTGACTGGGATGTGCTGGCCAATGGAGAGAATTATGTTGGTGAAGATGATGATGGCGACTGCCAAAGCCAAGACACCAGCAGCCAACGCGATGGAAATGAAAACGGTATTGATTGTGACATTGTTGTCAACGTTGATACAATCAAGGGAACTGTAGAAATTGATTCTGATAATGGGGTCGATGAGGATCCTGATGAAGAAAAATATGGAAAAGAAGCCGGACATAGATCGTTCATTCTTGGAATTGGTAAGTTCGGAATAGTATTCCTTCTAGGAATCTTCCTACCACTATTCCTCGCTACAGGATTGATTCGCGAAGAGATGACTGAAGGAACAATTCACTATATGTTAGCGAAACCAATAGCACGTGGAGAAGTACTTCTCTACAGAATGCTAGGATATCTTGGAATAACTTGGCCTTTCATACTAGGGTTGTGTTTTGTGCTCGCTCTTATCACTGGTTTTACTGGACCAAGCGACGGTATATTCAGATGGGCAGACCTAGGAGTTTGGATGTCTATTGCATGGGCTGCGATGATGGTTTCCTTAGTGTATGGAACTATTTTTTGTGGCTTTGGAATCATATGGAAAAACGGAGTAATCCTCGCCATACTATTTGCAGCGTGGGAATTAGGAATGACCTTTGTTGCGATTCTTTCAGGAGGAGACTCTGCAATCCGTTACTTCTCGGTAATTGGCTGGGGTATGATCATCGTTGATGCAGGAGTTGCTGTTTGTTGGCCGGATAATTGGCAGTTAATCGAAATAGGATTATGGGGTGGTGGCCATGGGGAAGAAAATTGGTTAGGCCAAATGAGTTATGAGTCATTACCCGGCGCTGAACCGCTCCTTGCATTCAGCGGGAAGAGCGGCCTAGGTGTTAGCGAATGGGTTGCATTTGTAATAGCAACTGCAATCCTGCTATTCCAAGGAATAATGGCATGGTTTATCGGCCAGATTATTTTCAAAGGCAAGGAAGTGAATTAATGGTGAAGATGGACCGCTTTGAAGGTGATTTGTCAAGCCTGTGGAAACTACAAAATCTACCTCCAATTCACCACCTGACCTGGGATTGGTGGTGGTGGTTAGTAATGCTAGATGACGGAGATGAGAGGTCCGCTGGCAAACAACTGATGGTACTTTGGTCGACCAAAGATAACCCACTTGTCGAAGTTAACGGTCACCCGTGGACACCGGTGGGCAGACCCGGATTTGATGAAGACGGGGCAATAGCCATGGATGGCATGATTGCTGCTTGGTGGTATGATGGTGAAAACATGATTGAGCCACTAATTCTTGAGGAAAGCAGAATAATTGTTCTCGCAGAAGGTCATCCAGAATGGCCCCATGACAAAGGGGGCATCGTAGCATCCCACACTGAAAAGGAATTTTCGATGGGACTAAAACCTGACGAAGGCAAATTCTGGCTGCGCTTAGATACAGAATACGGTGATTTCGATTTGGAAATGCGCCCATGGAACCGTGCCATGTCAAGCCTGAAGGTAGCTCAAGCCGAATATGGAATGGGAATGGGATATGGTATATCTCGTTTGCACGGTTCGCTATGTAGCGGAACAATTGACGGTGAAGAGGTCAACGGGACCGCATACTTCCAGAAAGTGTGTGTACAGGCTCCATCACCACCTTGGTTTTGGGGAATGTTACACTTAGATGATGGCTCATACATCGATTGGTTCTTACCCCATCTTTCACCAACAATAACTGCACGTGATTCACAACCATGGAAGCGAAGAGACATTGCCCACCTACCTTTATCGATGGGGGGATTGTTTCATGATGCTAGCCGTAACCGAAGTGAAAAATTTGGTGAAGTTAGAGTCGAACGTACATGCAATGCTGCTGGTTTGCCAACTTTTCATGTCCATATGTGGAATGGTGTTTCAGAAATACGAATTGAGGCAAAGGCTGTCACAAGAGCTCATTGGACTTTTGACCAACCAACTAGGGGGGGGCTCACATCCCATCTAACCTACAATGAGTATCCTCTAGAAGTCGTGAAATTAGAAATTGATGATGAAAAAGGAATTCGAACACGAAAGGATTGGGGGGTTATTCGCGGTAATGCAGAGCACTCTTGGGGCCTTCTACACTGAGTAAATCGCCGCAAGGTTCATCATCGACTAGGTTTTGATAAAAATCGGGAAGAGGTATTTATGTCCGATGAGGAAGTTTCACCTGCTGAAGAAAAACAGACTGAAGAGATGCAAGAAATGCCTGACTCAGCGCCTGTAAAAACGAATACTAAAGAGTCGTTACGTGATAGATTTCGCCTAACCGCTGATGAAGAAATTCTACATGAGGTCAAACCTTCATACTTTGCATTTATTTCAATGTATTTTTTGTCAGTACTTATTTTCGGAGTCCATTTCCTGTTTTCATATGAATGGGAAGCAACTAGCGAGGATAATTTATTTGTGACACTTATGGTTTGGTTAATCGATTTGACCACGATCGGCGAAATTGGGTTTGTAGTTGTGATGCTAGCAATTACCTGGTTCAACAGAATGGTAAATGGCTCAACTAGTGGAAAATGGACAACAGTATTCCTCCTGATTGTTTCATTGACTCCACCAATTTTACGTTTGGATGACTTTATCGCTTGGGTTATGAACAAGGATTCAGGATTCATACCATTGGACACTTACAATTTTATGTTCTTTGGAATCTTTTGGGCATCTTTGTTTTCTGTTATTACAATATTTTATCAGAGAAGTTTCCATTATGCAATCACCAACCATCGAGTGATTTTTACTCAGCATTTAATCATCCCAGGAGATGGGCGACGTATTCTCTTCGACAACATCAACGAGATAAGAACCCAAAGAACCTTTTTGGGTGCTCTCATGGGATACAATACCATTGTTTGTGACACTGGTAGCCAATTGGGGCTTGGAGATGATTCGATGTCTGTATCCGTTGGTGCATTTGGAGGCGGTGGTTCTGGAGAAGGAGGAAGCATTGAATCACAGGTGACTAAAAGTCTATTCAAGCGAATGTTCGCCTTCGTAACATATCAAAAATCTCGTAAAGTAGATTTACCAGATCCAAGATATTCTTTCTTCTGTATTACTAACTGGAAATTTACAGAAAATTTGCTTAATGAAATGCATCAAAAACATAGCCAATCGGGTCAGATCACCAAACAATCTGACATTCTTAATGAACTAAAGAATCAGTTAGTAGAAAATCAAGATTGACACACAGGTTTCAAAAACTGTAAGGATGCCCACAAAATAGAGGCGACGATATGAGCGATGACAATGTACTCCAGGGACCGATTGAAAAATTACGCAACGGTGACCTTGATGGCGCCATTGCAGAACTCGATGATTTGATGTCGAGCCATAAAACAAATGCAGAAGTTCACCACATGTATGCCGAATTTGCAAACATGAAAAACACCGAAGCACAAGATGACGTGATCCCAGGTGGAAAGATCATGATGGCTTACAAAAAAGCCATGCAGATGGATGAAGAAAACGTCGAGTATATCGGTGATTTTGCCACATTCGCTCTTGAGTGCCGAAGAATACCAGTTGCTGTTAAAGAATTTCAACGCTACGCTCGAAGACTAGAAATTGAAGATATTCCTGTTGACGAAGTACTGTTTAGCGCCAGTCGAAACATCGTTGATGCAATTGAAGTGATGGACCCCTCGAAGCAAAACCCCATGGTGCAACCATGGCTCAAACAGGCCCTTATTTGGTCGGTTGGTGGATTGGGATACAGTCCAGAAGACGCAATTGAAATGCTCTCTCGCGAAGATTGAGGTGAAGCAGATGGGGAAGGCGCGAATAGCCTTCCGTTTCGGCCACTATGGTGATTGCTTTCATGGCAGCCAAGTTCAACCTGATGTTCCTACGGTTCAGGGTACGTTCATGCATATTTTCAAGAAGAAATTGAAATGGACTACTGAACGGATTCCTGTTTCGATGGCTAGTCGGACTGATTCGGGAGTTCACGTCAGACTCAATGGTGGCTTCATTGACATCGACCAAAATCGCTGGGATGCAATGGGTGAGGCCGGATTTGTCAAGGCTGTTGGCCACCAAATCCCAGATAGCATCTCTTTGATAGATGCAAGACAAGTCGCTGATGATTGGAGTCCACGGCGAGCGCTATACCGTACATACCGTTATCGAATGGAGTGCATGGAAGGATGGGTCGAGCCAGAACTTGAGGAATTCAAGAGTCTCTGTTCAATTTTCACAGGAGAGCACAATTGGGCTAATTTTTGCCGAAGGGAGCCGGGACGAACGACAAAACGTGTTGTAGAGTCTTGTAAACCATGGATTAATTCAGGTCGAATTATTGGATTTGAAATCATTGGTGAGGCTTTTGTCTGGAACCAAGTTAGACGAATTGCAAATGCAATGCTAGCCGTAATTACTAGCTACAGGAGTATTGAGCGTGTTCTAGAAGCACGTGACAATCCCCAAACTGAAATTGATTTAGGTCTTGCAGACCCTGATTGGCTAATTCTGTGGTCCGTATCTTGGGATGGTATTCCAGACCTTGTTTCTGAAGAGCCAATTATTCCAAAACCAGACCATTCTAGTTCACGTTGGCAGGAATTATGTCGCCAACAGCAAAAGGAAATTCTTGTTAGACAATTTGATATTATTGAAGGACAATACTGACTTCGTCTCCATCGCTCAAATCACAGGCCTCTCGCAAAAAAATACCTGCAATCACTTCTACAACATCTTCATGGCGGGTGAGGTCAGGAATCAAAATTGCACAATCATGGTTTCCTTCGCCACACTGGATGCGTGCAAGGAAAGCAGTCGCACCCCCAAATGAAACACCATCACGGTCAAATCCTTTGATTCGGTGTGCAAGAATATTACTTGCCTCACCTTCATCAAGGCCTGCTGTTACTCGCAACTTCTGGTATTGGATTAGTGAGTCCCCTTTTACTTTAACATTGAGAGTACCGGGCCATGCACTCATCCCAATCACTGTTTTGAATTGTTCTTGGTAGTGGTGCTGCGACATGAAAATGTGAGCGCGACCCAGTCCCGATGAAACAACACCAACGATGCTCATGACTCGCCGAAAGGCATCTCATTCATGATTGTTCTGCATTTGAGTAAACAACATGTAGAACCTACATCATGGGTCCAGCATGGCAGGAGACCTATCTTGGATGGAAGAGCGATATTCGCATCTTGAAGAGCAAGCATTACTTTGGCAACCGCCAACTCTTGAAAGTGCAAATCAACCCCGCTGTACAATGGATGGCAAGCCTACAATCATGCTATCTGCTAACAATTATTTGAACCTAACAACTCACCCTAAAGTCGTTGAAGCATCAATTGCTGCAACTCGAAAATATGGTGCAGGAAGTGGTTCGGTAAGGGCGATTGCAGGAACTATGGATATCCATTTACAAGCGGAACAAAAGGTGGCTGAATTCAAAGGCGTAGAATCTTCACTAATCTATTCGGCAGGGTATACTGCGAATGTCGGATTAATCCCTTCATTGGTTCAAGGAAAGCAAGATGTAATTATTTCCGATGAACTAAATCATGGCTCCATTATCGATGGAGTACGACTGACTAAGGCACAGCGAGCAGTATTCCCGCACAATGACATGGGGGCTTTCGAACAAGTGCTGAAGGATAATGAAGGTGCTGATAGAAAACTAGTAATTGTTGACGGTGTGTTTTCAATGGATGGCGATGTTTGTCCACTCGATGAACTTACATCACTTGCTGAAGAATACAATGCAATGGTTTTCGTTGATGATTGCCATGGGGAAGGAGTCCTAGGTGATGGAGGCCGTGGGATTGTTGATCATTTCAAGTTACAAGGAAGGGTCGATTTTGAAATTGGTTCGTTCTCGAAAGCGCTCGGTGTTCAGGGCGGTATCGTTGCAGGCAAAGAGATAGTTCGCAATCATGCACTGAATCACTCACGCTCATGGTTGCTATCTGGTTCACAACCGCCAGGTGTAGCCGCAGCACAAAAAGCGGCTGTTGAAGTGCTGATGGAAGAGCCACAGCACCATGCAAAATTATGGGAAAATACTGAGTATTTCCGAAAGGAAATGCAATCACTAGGTTTCGACACAGGTGTGTCTACGACCCCAATTATTCCAGTAATGTGTGGTGAATCATCTAGGGCGAAGGATTTGTCCCAGGCAATGCTAGACCAAGGCGTCATGGCAGGAGCGATTGTATTCCCAATGGTTTCCAAAGACAAGGCAAGAGTTAGGACTCAAATGTCTACTGGATTATCAAGAGGTGATCTTGATGAAGTTCTTCGAATTTTCGAGAGTGCAGGCAAAGAAATTGGGCTTATATGACGGCTCAAGTTTTAAGCGTGATATGCAATGTGTATAAGACATGAAAGCCAAAGAGAAGATTCTATCACAACGTGAAAGATTTATTCTTTGGACCCCAATACTAGCTCTACTTCTAGTCATTGCAATGGAGTATGCTCCATTCTATGAAATTAAATTTTCAGAAACTGATTTCGAAATGAGCGATAATGAGAGTACCACTACCACCGAATTTTACGATGACTACATGTCAGAATATTCGAGTTCTGAAGATAGGTATAACTCCAATCTGTCATCTGATTGGTTCGGAGGTGAAACACAACGTATTGTAGAAGCAGATAGTACACCAGATGATGAGGACTATCTTGGGCAAATGATGGTGGACATCGATTCAGAATTGTCAACTTGGTTACTCATCTCAACTATTTTGTTTCTATTGATTATCATTGGAATCAAGGATAGAATACAAGTCAATAAATTCATCAATCATGAGATGATTACTGGTGCCCTTCTCGCTTTCATGGCCTTCTCAAGTTTGTTACTTGTTTTCAGTATAATTGGATATGGTTCAGATTTTTCGGATGAAGCGTTTGGCGATATTGACGATGATGGTGCCGATGAATTCGAATATGATGATGGCTTTTGGGGTGGCGTTTATGCAGAAAGCGAAAACGACGATGGGGTATCCCAATATTCCGAAATTACATGGGGCCCAGATTTGGGTTTTCTAGCGCTGATATTCTTTTCAATATTCACTTTACTTGGAGCAATAGCTTGTTTTGTAACCAAGTTTGAAGAATTGGATGTAGAGCAGGCACCTAGGTGGTTACTCTCAGATGATCCACCTGAATTTTTCACCAAACATCTTGACAAATTACCATCAATACTAATCGCTACGACTGTATTATTAGCAATAGGTTCAGCATTTACTCCGTGGTATTCTATCGAGCAAACCTGGGAAGGAACTCATTTAGGTGATAATAAAAGTCAAACAACTCATGATTTTGCATGGACGATGTCCCCCTTCGTTGTAGCCTTCGATAATCAATCTGGATTAGATGAAATATCTGAAGGAGAGACTAGTACTAGTTACAACTCCTATTCTGAACATCCTGAATTAGAAAATATTGCAGAACCAATGTTGGAGTTAAGATGGCCGCTGATATGCATATTGTTACTGTGTCTAATTGTGGTTACCAAGAAGGTATCTTCACGGGTATCTAATGCTATCAAGGGTGAAGAAAAGGGATGGAATACTCTCTTTTTAGCAGCGATAGTGATTTCAATATCCCTTACCAACTCGGCATTCGAAGACGGTATATTCAGAAAAGCCGAAGATGACATCGACGACCTATCCGCTTCATACTCCCTAAAACCAATATTTACTGAGGCAAAAGATACCAATTTCGGCCAAGACTATACTACATTTGTCAATGGTTCATGGTGGAGTGGAGACGACCTCTCAATTTACACAATTCAAGTGTCATGGGGTAACTCGATTGGTGCTACACTCTCATCACTAGCAGCTATGATTGGCTTATTTGCACTTTTATTGATTTGGTCGCCTCTAATCATTCGGCAGGTCAATGAGGCAAAAATTCCCACTTTCAATTCAGAACAGGTTGAGCCATGGAAGGGACGTCCTGCGATTGCTATGATGATCGCTGTGGTTTTGATTACATCTCTGGGCGGCGGAGTTGGGGAATTGGTTTTATCATCAGAATCTTCTGCACCCGAAGGACTCTACAAATGGAGATTTGATTGGGACGAAAATACCGCAGAAGTAGAAGATTCTGCAACGCTGAAAGATGGTGAGAGCATGTCACTATCCATCGATACTAGCGAGGTAGTACCTGGAAATGCAACACTTGTTCAGATAGTAATCTATTGTGATGAAGGTGAAACTGAGGTAGGCGATAGGAGAGATAACATCGATTGGACAATTTCTGCTCCTGAAGGAGTGGATACAAGCCAATTTGAAACATCTGGTGATTTGCAATGTTTTAACAATGAAGATTACATCACCATATTCGCAGAATGGACATATCCCGATGGTGAGCAGTGGGCTCAAAATGGTGATGAAATACTTTCCCAATTCAAATGGAATCGAACATTAACCGGTACTTGGGAAGTAACTGTTACCGCAGAAGTATTGGGGGCAGGACATCCGTTTGAGAGTGATGAGAATCTATATGTTGAATGTGACATATATGTTCTATCAATGGATGGAATTCATGTTGAAATAGATGAGGAGTAACTCATTCTTCCGAAGAGAAATCTTCGACTACTTCGATCAGCTCTTCGTCTTCCCCTGCAACTTCAGAAATATCTTGGCTGTAATCCTTTTCATTAACTTCAATTCCCTCAAACGGATTAAGTCCGTCTTCAAGCATACACAAAAGACGCCATCTTGGTGCCCATGAAAGGTGAATGTAAAGCGGGCCAGGGCACATGAGAATACACCATGAAAGGAATGATATGATGCTATTATCTGCCATCAATTCTGTAGAAATCAAGGTGACTAATGTAAAACCAATGAAAGGCATTGGATACAACATTTTGCGATTTACTGATACTGGCATTCTTTTGAAGATGATATTCATAATTCGACTTATCATGCCAAGAAATGTAGTTGCTGCAATCAATAGACTAGCATGATATATCCATAATGGTGCCCAAAAGGGTTCTGTCATGTAATAGGGGAGAATCAATGCTAAAGAGATTAAGAGTCCATAAAAAGCCCCTATATTAGAAGGATGAGAAATCCAAAGAGGAAGTCGTGAAAATCGCTTTGAAAGGCCCCCGCCGGTAAGCATTTCTAACTGGGAGTCGCTCAGAGAACCGGTCCCATCAGCCCAGGCCGCATCTGCACCCATAGCCCATATGGTACTCAATTCACCATTTGAAGGTAGGGGGACATTCTCGCACTATGAGCGGATTCTTACTCTGATGTAAAGAATCTCGAAATGGGCCCCTGGAGTTCTAGTTCTTCTTCTGGGATCCACTCGCGCTCAAGAAGTATTGAATCCTGAGATTCCCTTACACGTGCATCTTCGAATTCATCATTCGAATCATTCACTGCATTATTCAATGAAATTGCTTGATTAATGATTGCTAATTGTTTGGAAAGGTTTGCTTCACTCCACTTTGTATCCCATGCGGATAATATTGACAGGTCCCCATCCTGCTTGTGAACCATCCAACCTATTATCGGATCTCTTGCTAATTTTAAGCGATGGATTCCCGGGTTTATCCATTCATCTGAGAACTTTACCATCACCTCTGAGTCGGATACTGAATCCGTTTCCATAAAGGGATGATTCAAATTAACCGCAAGTGGGGTGCAATTTTTCAAACGTATTCGTCTTTCAATAATAAGACCAATAATCCCAAAAAGTATTGCCAAGATTATAGCTAATTTAAACCAAAATGAAATGATGAGAAGTATTACTATGAGAGGGGATATAACGTACAGTTGTTGCTTATCTGGTCTATTAGTAGCAATTGAGATTGGTGTTTTGGAAAATGGAATCAATCCGCGAGGGGCGCCCATATACTCGCCACACGCAAGAAGGACATGAAACCCTCGTTACAATGCTGTTAGGACCCCCATCATTCAAGAGGGGTGGAATTACCAACACCCCGTAGGGGTGCGTATGGTCGAGTTGCCACAAGGTAATATTATCGAGGAAAGGCGCGGTGGCGCCGGCATTCTTGCTACCCTGATTAATGAGATGAACAAACTCGGTATTGAGGGCTATATCCGGTGCGAAAGAACTCCTGCTGAATCAATGCCGAGAGTGGGACAAGTCATCGTTAGCAATGGTACGATTTCTGCTGCGATACACGAGGCTAAATCCGTTTTGGAAAGTGTAGACGCTCTCATTGAGATAGAAACTGATTGTAATGAACTGGATTGTATTCTCCAATTAATCGAAGATGTCGATGTTTTCAGAATTTTAGATATTCATCCAAATGCGAGGTTAAATGTTGAAACTCCCGAGGCTAACCGTTCATCGGAGTGGTGGAATGAAGTTAGTAATCGCCGTACTAGTTGGACAAAATCGAGCCGCTTGCCAACAATTGAAGCTTCGGAGGAAGCACCTGAATTCATCCAAGCAAAGGCTGCTGCCATGGTGCACAGACATGCAGTCGGTAGCATATTGCTCAAGCCCGGCAGTGTGTATTCAAATGAGACCGACGGATTGTTCACGCTGGTTTCAAACCTCAAATCTCATGGCAAACCTGTCCTTGTGATAAGTCGACGTACTCAAGATGATTTAATTGCGAATTATAACTTGACGAAGGATGACTGCCTTTGGCTTTCACAAATTGAATCCGAGGGTGTCCAAAAAGTTGGCATTGATGCAATCAAGTCTCGAGTGTATGAATTTCTTGAAGGTAATCTGCGGGCAGTATTGTTACTGGACGGTCTAGAGTATCTCTCAAAGATATGTGGCACGAAAGAAGTAATCGATATGGTCCGTGAACTTGGAGACAGAATGAGGTTCGAGGATGATTGCCTATTAATCTCCTGCGATAAGGCTGCATGGAGCAAATCTGAATCTGCACAACTAATGCGTGCCGCTCCCTATCTTGAAACCGGGGTTCTCACTGCATGGAATGCTGATTCCGAATCCCTTCACACCCATCCCATTATGGCTCCACCAACCGAAGAGGAACTTCTTCGCCTAGCCGAATTTTTAGAGGCAAACACTCCTCCACAATTTGGGAATGAACTCACACCCGAAGTCCCAATTACCACTGAAGTGGTTGAAGAGCAAGACGCAGAAGAACTCATGATTGAAGTCTCTAAAGAGGAAATCATCATCACTGAGAACATTGAAGAAGATATCGTGGAAGATATTTCTCCGCCAAAATTAGCGAAGGGTCCACGCATTGCTCAACGTATTAAGAGAAGAAAATCGAAGCACTCTACCGTCATGAGTAGCGATGAAGCTCGAAGTGCGGGACTTGCAGCAGCCACTTCCGGGGCGATAGATGCTGAAATGCCAACTAATGATTTCCTTCCAAAAACAGTAATTGGAATGGGCCGGGAAGGTAATCTTCCAGAAATTCCTTCAATAATTCCAAATGATTTAGATGATGTTGTTAGACAAAAATCTACACGCCGAAATACGCAACTTCCGGAAACCAAACTCGGCCCTAAAGCATTGGATGCTGCAGCAAAAAAGAGGACCCGCTCCAAGAATGTGATGAGCCCTGTTGCCGCCAGAGGGATTGTGGTTAAACGCAATTTGTCTAACCGTTCACAGGCCTCAAGTTTACCACAAAGGAAGATCGATATCGAAAAAGAATTACAATCTTGGAAGAAGGCTAACGAGGTGGATGAATCGTGAGCCACAGTCACCAAGAAAAACTCCAACTAGCATTAGCAAATGCTAGAACGGTTCTTGGCAAAGAGGCACCTTCGAGAAAACCTTCGCACTCCAAATTGAATCACTTACGTGGAGTAGATTCTATCAATGATACTCGCGAAGGTGATTTGATTTCACGTACCGGCGTGAAAACACGTCCTATATTCGACATTGTGGCTGATGCGATTTTAGGAGAAGGCGTGCCGTGGAAACCGAGTATAGATCTCGAATCCTCCGATAGCAGTTTAGCACAAATCGCTTCGAAACGCATAGGTGAAATGCGTGATAAACAAGTCACTGAAGATCTTAGTGAAGAGTTACTAGGGGATGACCTTGGAATTCTAAAGGATGGTCGCCCGATTTGGGCAGAGGTTTTGGATTCACAGAGAGGATACGCAATAAATTCATCTGATTATAATTTGAAGGATTTATCATTTAGACCAAAATGGCCACCCATTCAAAATATGTCAGACCATAACACATGGAAATCATGGCATGTTGTTGAAGAAAACTCCAGAGCATCTTTGGCTTGTGAAAAGGTGATTGATAACCCAGGTAGTTTGATGAATCCATTGTTGGTATTGGGGGCAAGTGGCTGTGGTAAATCACACATCCTTAGTGCATCTGTACAGGCTATGATTCGTCGTCAAGATGGTAATGTTCACCTCTTGTCAGTATCCGCTATGCGCAGTTGGGAGTCTTTACCAGACGGGTGGCAGGATGCTGTATCGCATGCACGCCTAATTGCAATTGATGACCTTCACTTAGCAGAAGAAAGAATTGCTACTGAATTAGGACTGATGATTGACTACGCTTTAAATCTGGGAGTGCAAGTAATTGCGACATCACGAGTTGACTCGAATGAGTGGCAAGCACGTAGACTATGGGAAGTAATGCGATCATCCACTAGCATATGGCTCAAACAACCAAGCTCTTCATCACTGATTACCCACCTACGCCGCGATACTAGTGGTCGCTCTTTATTACTAGATGATTCCATGTTAGCCCGAATTGTGACATTTGGGAATGGCGATTGGCGTAGCACCGATGCTGCATTTGAGAAAGTGGCTTTGGCCATTGAATCGGGAGAGCGTGTAGTTTCGGGTGATGATGTGACCAATATTTTGCAAGATGCTCCTACGATGATGACAACACAAGAAGTGTTCACTCAGCGCGAAGACCTTGAGGATATTGCATCACGAGTAATTTCCGAGACACTCGACCACGTATACACTGGAACTGACATTGGAGGTGTTGAACTCCACACAACTTTGCCCACAATAAGTGATGAGTGGGAAGTTCCAGAACTTTCTTTTGAAGAGAAAGATGAGTTGCATGAAGTTCTGACAACTGAAAATTTAATTCCGCATGTTACTACAACTTTAACGCTTGATGAGCGAGATGCTTTCCTTGTTGGCTCTGATACACAGACTAGAGGATTTGACAAAGTTAGGGTTGATGAAACGTTTGAAGGTATTAGCAATATCACTGAACAAATGTTTGAGAAAATGGGCGAGGAGCACTTGGCTAAATCCAATCAATTAGCAGAACTCGAACAAGAGATGAGCACCCTTGCAGAAATGAGTCAGGACGCTAGTGTAGATGACTTGATTCAAATCGCAGATAGAGTTGGTGAAATCGAGTTGATGCTAAGAGATATTTCAGGACAAGGAGAGTTCGCAACGCTAACTCCCATTACGGTATTAACCCCGCAAGGTGAAGAGGAATGAGCCGCCCATGGTGGATGGCAGGTGTGCCATTTTCCTGTCAACCAAATTGTGGTAAATGCTGTGATGAGCCCGGAGGCATAGTATACCTTCAGCCAAGAGATGCTGACATTATGGCTGCACATCATGGGATGGAAGTCCCAGAATGGCTCGAAAGAGATTGTAGACAAACACTAGACGGAAGGTGGATTCTCAAATCCGACCCAGATACCGATATTTGCATTTATTTGGATGAGGAAAAGAAATGCACGACATACCAGGCCCGACCATCACAATGTCAATCATATCCTTTCTGGGCAGAAAATGTACGCTCGGACCGGTCATGGAGGCGGACTGTGAACGAATGCCCGGGGCTAGAATCTGAAGAAGCTTTCATCATTGACGGTGACACTATTCGCAGGAAAATTTTGGCGGACCGAGATGCATCTCGAGGCTTCAGAGAATGGCCCCCCCGCCGAAGATGATATTTTTGGTAATACTATCAAAAAAAAGTCTAGGACACTAAGTGTTGCTAGCAACACCGAATCGGCGTATAATAGAGACATTTTGCGTCGTCCTTATACAGAAGTGGCATGTCGCTATGGTTGGATGTGGTTTTGTGAGTGGTGACGAGTCTCTGCTTAACCTGACCACTGCGCACCTAAATACAGGATTGCGCGGAGTGCCAGTTGGCACTTGTCGAACCTCTTTTGTAACTCCAGATGAAGGAGTCCATTACTGCGGTTATCCAATTAGTGAATTGGCTATGATGTCTCCCGAAGACGTAGTATTCCTTCTGTTTCACAAGGAACTTCCAACACTCGAACAGTCTGTAGATTTCCGAGAAGAGTTACAAACTCGTGGAGTAATACCTGAAGGGTTGGAACAAGTTCTTGCGACTCTGCCACGAGATGGCCACCCAATGGATTGGCTGTCGATTGGGATCCATACATTAGGAATGCTAGGTGGGCAAGATGATTGGCGAGAAGATGCCCTCAACCTGATTGCTAGGATGCCACGCTTGATGGGGTTAATTTTCCGATACAGAGAAGGCAGAACTGACGATATTCCAAGTGATGATTTATCTTTACCCCTTGTTGGAAGGTTCACAAATACTCTCGATTTAAATGGAATTGATAATGCTGTAATGAATAGGGTACTGTCAACTTACCTCGTCTTACACATGGATCATGGCGGCGGTAATCTTTCGACTTTTGCTGGAAAGGCAGTGGCAAGTGGTCATGCAACAGTATACTCTTCGATGGCAGGTGCAATGAACGCTCTATCCGGGCCCCTTCATGGTCGGGCAAACCAGTCATGCTTTGAATTCGTTAAGCGTATTGGAACATCAGACCCTGCTGAAGTAGAGCGATTCGTTCGTGGAGAGTTAGAGGCAAAGCGTCCGGTGTTCGGTTTCGGGCATGCTGTTCTACGAACTGAAGACCCGAGAGCAGCTGCGCAATTCGATTTGGGCCAAGAGATATGCCCGGATGATGAATACTACCGTACAATCAAAGTTCTTCGTGAAGTTGCTCCAATGGTATTATCTGAAAATCCCAAGATACAAAATCCAAATGCCAATGTCGATATTGCAAGCGGGGCATTGCTAAATTTCGTTGGCTTGCGTAACCCTGAATATTACACCACTTTCTTTGGATGGGCTCGTGTTGCTGGAATTGGAGCACAAATTGTCGATGAAAGAACTGTGATGCGCAACGGAAAAGGAATCCCAATATACCGTCCAAAGTATATTGCCGAGGCCCAAACACTTCGTCACATCGATTGAATAACTGGACGCGGTGTTTTACCGCATCCCCTGTGCCCAATCATTCTAGTTCCACTCCAGCCTAATTGTTCATCACTAGTTTCATGCCACGGTGCTACATCAGTCGGGATGATTCCTTTCTCTAAACCAGACCATTGTTCGTCTGTCAATGGCATTGTGGCTGGCCTCAACCAGCGCTCACTCCCACAAGGTAATTTCATTGCGGGATCTGCAAAATCAGTCAGTATTGAGAGACCAGCACCCAATAAGTCTCGCTCTAGGTAAGGGTGGCCAGGCCATACATATACAGGAAAACCATTTCTTATCTTCGTCAATCGTTTCAATTGACGGCCTTTGAGACCAACTGGTCTGCCAAAGTGTAAAAATCTCTTGAGGCCTTCAACATAATCTACGGCACATGGCATCATTGGCGCCCCTGATTTCTTTTGCGAGTAAAGCAATCTACGGAAGGAATAGGCTATGAATTCGGGCGCAGCGCGAAATCTCTTACTATTGTGTGAACCTGTTCGAGGCACTATTGGTAATAGTCGAGACCACGGTCGCTTAGAACCGGATAACTTAGCCACTTTAGCCATAGGCCGATGGAATGCATAAAACACCGCAGCCTCTTCGTGTATTCCAGCTTCGTCTACCATCTCACTTGCTAATTTCATTATTCGCGCCATTCGCGCGGTAGGGTCTTTGGCAACCTCTGGCAGACTTCGTTTGATTTCAAGACATGCAACTTTCGAATGTTCTTGCCAAGGAACCAGCCATGATTTATCTGACATCAATTTTTCAAATGAACAAAATCCAACTTCTTCTAAATCCTTCAAATCCCAATTCTCAACAATCTTTGAACGGCCTTCGAACATATCTTTTGGAATCGAAACGGTATGGTCGTGATGGATTACTAACTGGTCGTCTGCAGTCAGACGCAAATCGAATTCAACACCATCCATTCTCTGCATCGCTTCAACCAAAGAAGCATGAGTGTTTTCAGCGGGCTGGGACCATGCCATTGTTATGGCTCAATGCGATTTCATTATTGAATCATGTGCCGGTTCACAAATCCGGCCCAACCATCATAAGCAAACATGCGGGTCACCAATTATGGCAGAAGACCAACGCGTACGAGGATATTGTGCATATGATTGGGGAAAGAGCGCTTTTGAAACATCGGTTACCACTGCGATTTTCCCCGCCTGGTTTGCCTTTTTGTTTGCTGAAGCAAATGGTATATCTACCAAATTCCTTGGGTCAGAATGGACTGCAGATGCAATGTTCTCTGCCGCTGTAATGGTTGGTGCTCTCCTAGTTGCAATATGTGCTCCATCGCTAGGGGTAATCGCTGACCGTCGTATGATCAAAATTTGGTGGTTAAGAGTCCTGACAGTTATAGGTTCAGTTTCGTGTATTCTGTTAGCAGCATCTCCATACCTCGGTATCTCGATGGGGTGGGTTTGGGCCATGATTATGTTCATGGTTGCAAATGTCGGACTTAATGGTGCAGGAGTATTCTACAATGCATTACTCCCGCATATGGGCGACGATTCTGAAATGGATGCTATCTCAAACAAAGCCTTTGCTGCAGGATACCTTGGGGGTGGCATACTTCTCGTAGTCCACCTTGGAATGTGGTTGGCGCTAGATGGTACCTGGGTCATTCCATTCATCATGGCATCATCTGGATTATGGTGGCTTGGATTTGCACAAATGACGTTCAGAATGATTCCAGAGCCTCACATCGAAAATGAAATGGAACCTATGGGAGTTGTGGATTCAACCAAGATGGCTCTAGGTGAAGTGAAATCTACTTTAGGGGACATTAAGAGTTTCAGGACACTATTCATCTACATGATTGCATACTTCTGTTTCATAGATGGAATAAATTCTGTTACTGCTTTGGCAGGAGTATTCGGAATAGTAGTGCTGGGCCTAACAACCACTGGCCTCATTATGACAATTCTAATCATACAATTCGTCGCAGCTCCTGCGGCTATTGGGTTCACAAAATTAGCAGATAAATGGGGCACTAAGAAGGCGTTGCATTTTTCGCTGGTGTGCTGGTGTGTAGTAATTGTAGGTGCACTCTCTTTCGCCCCTCTGGAACTTGAAAGCCATGATGAATACGATATTCAATACACTTGGGATGAAGAGAATAACACGTATACCGTAGAAGCCAGAGAGGGTGTAAACAACATCGCTGCACTACCAGATGACGATGAACAAATATGGGCATTCGACAATGAGGATATTTTGCCAGTAGAGGAAAATAGCGATGTTAAAAGACAAGGCTATGCTGTAAAATGGGCGTTTGATGATGATGATAAGCCAATTACAATTACAGTTAATTTAACCGCTGATGCACTCGCTAATCTAAAATCTTCAATGGATGAATCAAGATTCTCATATAGCATCGAGGGAGGAGAATTTGGTGAACAAACCGAAGTGGGAGTAAATCACCCATCTAGTCTTGGCGATGGAGTTTTAGACGCTATTCCAGAGACTGTTCGTTCGGTGATTTGGGAGCCTCTTGGAATGAGCGTGTTCTACCAATTCTTGTTACTGGGTGTATTTGCTGGAGCATTACTCGGAGGGTCTCAAGGCCTTGCACGTTCGATGTTTGGACAGATGGTCCCCGAAACACGATCTGCTGAATTCTTTGGTTTCTTTGGATTCTTTGGAAAGGTTGCAGCTTTACTCGGCCCTCTAATTTATTCACTAATGACAATCTGGTTTGATTCAAGAGTAGGAATTTTTGCACTCTCTATATTGATTATTGCAGGAGCGATTATACTCCGGAAAGTCGATGTCGAAGACGGTATCGCAGTCGCCAAAGCAGAGGATGAAAGAAACCGTTCTGCCTCTCACGAGTGAAAACGCTCATAGCCATAGGCTATGAAGGGTGAAATATGAGTCCATATTGGGTAATGATGGGTATTATCCTAATACTCACCCCAATAGTGTGTTGGGTGTTTACACTTGGACGGAAGGAGACCCGCACTCCATTGGGTAGTGCATTCCAAATAATTCATGACAAGAGATACTATCTCCATGTACTTGGTTACCTAGTTATTTTGGAATGGAAATCTGTAACTGATGACCTGAATGAACCAATAAAAATCAGTACTGGGAATTGGACTGAGTGGATATATGCACTGGAAGGTAATGCTACATTATGGGTGCAACAAACCTTTGAAAATGCAATTCTTACCGAGTTCCTCAACTTCCACTATTTGTTTATCTATCTCTTCCTGATTTACATTACAACTGTTTACTTCGCCTATGTTGGTGAGAGGGATTTGACTGACAAAGTAACTCTAAACTATTTGCTAATCTATGCAATAGCAGTACCGTATTACCTCTTCTTCAATGTTGAAGTAACCTCGTCATGGATACCCGGAATGAAAGCGCTACTGTATCACGATGGATGGTATAGTGCATTCTATGCATCACATGACCCTCTTGACAACGCAGTTCCATCATTGCATGTAGCAATACCATTTGGAATGATTCTTCTTAACTGGCTACATTGTAAAGAGAAGGAAATTAAAATGCGTGAATGGACTCATTGGCCATACCACCTATTCATTGTAATAAACACAATTTTGTTTATTTTCACAATAGCCTACCTCGGCATACACTGGTTGGTTGATATCCCTCTTGGTTTGTTAGTTGGGGCGATTGGTGCATTATTCATCCACCACCTTCAGCCAAGGCTGCGTAATGACCATGGGAAAATGTTTGAAGGCGTCGACAAGAAGAAAGTCGCTAGCCACACATTTTGGGAAGGTGCTGCCACTTTAGTAATACTGTTCCTTGTACTATCTGCTACATCTTACCAAGAAGAAAATATCGATGACCGCGTTTCAATGCGACTGGGGGGCGGCGATTCCACCTTTGAAATATTGACACCATTACAATATGGTGAAGAGATTACAACTTCAATCAAAAATTTAGATGAGACTCACACTCTACAATTTACAATCATTTGGAATGATGCCGCATCGATATACATGGATGAAGGGGTAATTGATTGGGACGAATTGGAAAAGAACACTACCACATACGACGTCCTTCCCGGAGAAGAATTTGTAATTACCACTACTGATGTCAAGATATGGCACCTGGTTATTTTGCACAATGATGCTGAAAATGTCGATGATGTTATCGAAGTCAGAATTCTCAACGACTATGGCGATGACCAAATGTGGAAAGCCGTCGCTTTGTCTTTACCATCTATGTGGATAACTGGATTTGTGCTATACCGTTTGAAGAGATTAAAGACGGCCGGAAGGTCAATGATTGACTCTACACCATCCCACAAGTGGGAGGAAGAGTGAATGGATGACAAACCACTAATCGATCCTGAAATCAGGAATCTATTAGACCAGGTTTCATCCCACATCAAGAGCCGTTTGAAAACGATTGTAATTTTGTTTTTGCTAGGACTAATGCTAGGGATTCCCTTCGCCTACCGTTTGGTAGAATGGTTACTCAATGCAGGTTTAGTTCCGGATGATGTTGCAATTATTGTCTTAACGCCGGTCGAGTTCATCATGCTACAGGTGAAAGTTGGAGCTTGGGTTGGCGCTGGATTCGCAGTATTTTATTTGATAATCGATGGTGCCTGGAAAAGTGGATTAACATCTAAAACACCCAAACCAGGAAGGTTTGCTGTTCTGACTCTTTTATTCGCAATTATCCTTGCAATATCCGGTTTGTTGTATTCGTGGAACCTTCTAACTCCAATGCTTCTTGACTACCTTGCAAGTGATGCCCAGGCTGCAGGACTGTCGACCGAGTGGCGGCTTTCTTCATTCATTGGCTTCATTGTTAATTTGTGTCTAGTATGCATAATTGGCTTCCAAGCTCCTCTTATTACACTCCTCACACTGAAGAGTGGCGCTGTAGATAGGGCAACACTACTATCATATCGAAAGCACATATGGTTTGCAACATTTGTACTTGGAGCGGCCTTTTCACCACCAGACCCGCTCTCTCTATTCCTAGTAGCAATACCAATTATTCTTCTGTTTGAAGCTGCTATAATCTGGGACACTTTCACGGGCGAAAACACGGGTGTAGATTCCTGATTGGAACAACCATCTTTCCTGGAGAAGGGCGCTTTTCGGTACCATGTGAATCGCCTCCAACAGTAACTGGCATACCTTGATTAAGCAACTCGAAGCGATAGGAATCGGGATGAGAGTTGTGAATTGCCTCGATACAATCAACTCCCAAACGTAACAATGCCGGCACCAAAATCTCAGAACTTATTCCATAATATTTCGGATGGGCTAATGAAGTGATTCCACCGGCTTCATGAACGGTTTCAACGGCATGGGAAATACTTGGAAGTGGGCGCTCACGAAATGCCGGCCCAGAATCACCTATCCATTCTTCGAATGCTTCCTGAACAGAATCTACAATTCCATGCTCGACCATAGCACGTGCAAGATGGGGGCGGCCTAGGGCACCAGCAGTATGTTTCTCAACATCTGCAAGTGGTATCTCATGACCGTGCTCTTTCAGGGCATTTAGCATATTTTTCATCCGAGGTAAACGAGCTTCCTTCAATTCTGCAAGCCAATTTGAAAACTCCATTGATGCACCATCAGGGAAATATGCCAAGAGGTGCCACGAGGTAGGGTTGTGCGTTTCACTTTGCAGTTCTACTTCACATGTAATTTCAACGCCGGGGATGAATTTCATTCCAAGTCTGTTGCATTCCTCCTGTGCTTCTTTCCAACCAGTATTGGTATCATGGTCTGTCAGTGACCAGATACGCACTCCTGATTCAAATGCCCGAGTTGCCATTTCACATGGGGTCCAAAGGCCATCGCTGTGGCGTGAATGTGAATGTAGGTCTACCAGTTCAGTCCACATTCAGATCACTCAAAATTAAGGTAAATCAGGTAAATCAGGTAAATCAAGTGGAGGGAGAACCGTAGGTTCAACATCATCATTCAGTAAACTATCAAGGTCTGGCATTTCTGGTAAATCTATACTGGAAGGGGAGTCTGGAAGTTCCAATTTAGGGATTAAAGGAGTCTCTAATTCTTCAATACCTGGAAGCGGTATGGAATCAACACCCTGTGTTTGGAAACCTCTTACGTCAAATGTTTCTAAATTCACTTTGGTGTGGTCTACATCGTTGTGCGCTACTGCTGCTGCGGCACTAGCCCCTATTTCTCCAGAGGAGAGGGTGTCAATCGCATTAGAAACAGCAGTTTCCTCTTGGGTGGATGTACTTCCAACAATTGATGCAATTACTGCGGCAGTATTGGGATTTACAGAGTCAGCAGCACTATCGAGGTTAACCATGGTGGGTAAATCCTCCATTGCTTCATATTGCTCACTTGAACTGCCGTGAGCATGGACTACTAGCACGGTATGCTCTTTTTTAGCCCACCAAGAAACTGCAAAACTTGTCGTAACTAATAACGCAAGAATAGTTTCGATAATACCCCATCCTGTAGGGGTGCCAACTGGTAAAAATACTGAGAAAAGTATCCCGACTCCTAGTACAAGCGCAACTGTGTTGGCAGCGAATGCAACGGTGGGGTGTCTCGGGTCCATGGTGACAGACCGGAGTCTCGAACTCAAGAATGTTGGCCTTCTGTGGCTGTTACAGTGTTAGCCATTAGCATAGCAACAGTCATTGGACCAACTCCACCCGGAACCGGGGATAACAGTGAGGCAACTTCTGCGACATCAGGATGGACGTCTCCTGCTAATCTCCATCCTCTTTCACGAGTAGAATCATCTATTCGGTTAATTCCAACATCGACGACAACAGCACCTGGTTTAATCCAATCCGACGTCACCATCTCAGGGCGACCGACTGCGGCAATTACAATATCCGCTGTCAAGCATTCTGCTTTTGCATCCTTTGTTCTTGAATGGACAATAGTTACAGTTGCATCAGCTCCTTTGGCAGCCAATAGAAGCGCTTGCGGCATTCCGACATTGAATGAACGACCGATCACTACTGCTTTCTTGCCCGACATTTCTACCTTGGACCATCTTAGCATTTCCATAACCCCTGCCGGTGTACAGGGAATCATTCCATCCAGTCTACCTTGAACAATTCGGCCAAGATTTACTGGATGAAAACCATCAACATCCTTCTTTGGGTCAATCAAATCAGTCAATGACTCTTCATCCATATGCGATGGCAATGGAGATTGTATTAGAATACCATGTAAACTGTCATCACCATTCAAAGCAAGAATTGTTTTTACAACTTCATCTTGAGATGTTTCTGCAGGAAGTTCAATGTGAGACGACTTGATTCCCAACCTCTCGCAAGATTTTATTTTATTTCGCACGTAAACATGAGATGCAGGGTCATTGCCAACAATCACAACAGCAAGATGCGGTTGGATAGTGCAATTGACAATTCGCTGTTTTAGCCTCTCTTCAAGGTCAGCCGCACAGGCCTTTCCGTCCAAGCGAATTGCTGCCATGCTACTGCGAGCAGACCAACGGTGATGAGGCTTGTGCATTTACAAGATTCCTATCACTCTTCTTCAAGACTCCAGAGATTACGGTCACAAGACGAGCAGGTGTATTGTTCAGGCCTTGGCCCATCAACAGTTTCTAAATTACCGCATGGCCCACACAAAATAGTGGTTTTAATTGGCTCATCCATAGTAACATCAACCCGATACATGAACCTCCCCGCATCAGGTAATCGCTCCATAGAGGGTTCCCAAGCAGCAACCGCCTCTGGACTTAGTTCTAATTCGGTAGGGGTTGACATTCCGATAAAAAAACAGATAATCCCGCTCAAACCTAAAACCCCCCCCATTGCAATATTTACTGCTAATGAAAAAAGTGCACCGAGTATGATTAGCACAATACCTGAAATCAGGAAGTTTTCTCGACGATTCTTCATCCTATCAACCCAGTGCATTTGCTAAAGCTTCTGCTACTTTTGTCATATCTCCAGCCGATAATGCACAAAGTCCAATTCTAACTCCACCGGTTAATGGAACCAGATAGACATCCATTTGTGCACATGATTCTGCCACAGCAGTAGGATCGTCGCTCTCAATCCATGCAAAGAATCCATCCATTGTTGGATTCAGCGGGACATTTAGACGTTCACATTCTGCTTTGAGATTGCTTCTTCGAACATCTAGCAGTTGCTTCAACCGGTCTCTCTCTTGGCCCCATGCTTTACCACCTTCTTCTGAAGAATGCATTTCGCTCACACAATATTGAGCAACCCTTGGAGCAGCGCTCCAAGTTTGTCGACCAGTTACGCTCATCACAGTGTCAAGTCTGTCAATTACTTCTTTTTCCGGATGTATACTCACCAATGCACCTGTTCTAAGGCCGTAAATTGTATGTGATTTCGAAAGTGAAATTGCTACACAAATTAGAAAGTTTTCTGGCCAAGGCATTCCTGATTCAACCGCCTCCAGAATTGTTTCTCCCCAAGCGTGAGGTTCATCTGCGTATAGCGAGTAAGCAGAATCAATTAGTAGCGTATGTCCAATTTCTTCATTATTTATTGCCGATGTTACAAACGAAGACAAACATGCAGCACGGCCTTCGTCACCCATCGATAGTCCCGTAGGATTGTGAGCCGGATCATTTAGCCAAACCATCACCTTATCCTGAACACTACAGATTTCTTCCAATTTGGTTTCAAATTCAGCCTCAGCAAAATATGGATGAATATCATGCCCATTAGGAGGTAGTAAAGGCCAGGTTACGAAATCTATTCCATTGTTCCGTAGGAATCCATTGTATGGGCCCCAATGGCGGTCGCGCAGCAATACAGATTGACCACGCTCTAGGAAATTGTTTGCTGCAAGGTAAAGTGCTCCACTTCCACCAGGAGTTGCTGTCGCTGCAAAACTAAAACCTAATTCCTCAAAACATGTTCGAGTTTCTCCAAAAGCTAATGTCTTTGAGAGATCAAGAAACGAAGGTAGACCGGCCAGTGGAGCGTATGCCGAAATTTCTACTTCAGGAGCTACTCTGATTGCTGCATCTACAACTCTGTTAATTGCAAGCGTTCCATCATCTTCTAACAATGCGCCAATTGTTCCGTTAACTGCATCGCGCCCATCGGCCTTGGCTGCTTGGTACCTTGCCCACCAACTGAAGATGGTGTCACTACCTTGCTTCGCAATGCCTGCAGCGTTCAACATGTGCTCTCCAGCCATAGATTACGCACCGTGTTGGAGGATATTGACCTGCCGACGCATTCATCAAGCGAATGTGTCTCGGCCAGTCTGCGCCAACGTAGCATAGCTGGTAGTGCTTCGGATTTGTAATCCGACGGTCGAGGGTTCGAGTCCCTCCGTTGGCTCTTGAATTGTGGCTTTCAGTACGCCATTTGCAAAACTTCGTTCGAACCTAACACTCGGTATTTAGCGCCTAAATACATGAGATAGCCAAGGTATTCAAGACCTATTTGCACCACGACACATCATGGCGGAGTTAACAAACCCGGAACGGAGAATGCTTCGCGCTCTTCAAAACCGCCATGATGGGTGGTCATTAGAAGAGATTCTTTCGGCATGTAATTGGGATGACCAAGCAATTGCTGTTTCTGCTGGCCATGGACTTTCTAACCATGGTTTTCTAACGATTGCAGAATCTAGTACGACCGAAGTTATTCTTGGAGTTGAAGGACAAAAAGCCTCTGAAGGTGGACTTCTTGAAGCACGATTATGGGATTATATTCAAGCAAACCCGTCTGCAACAATGGGTGATTTGTCTTCAACGTTTGAACGTCATGAAGCAGGACCGGGCATCGGATTGCTCAAAGGATTAGGAGTTTCAATCCAGGGTGGTTCTTTTGGTTGCGATGATTCTGATTCCGTAAGCAATGCAATTGAACAGCGCACAGCATTTATCCAATCACCAACTATTGAGCATGAATTATTCGAGCACTTCAAGGGACGAAAGAATTTGATTGAAGTTGTTGAAATGGTGAAACTCACTTGGAAAATATCCGCTAGTGGAATCAAAGTTCCAAAAGAGGAATTAGAAGAAGTAGTCCAAATCGCAGAAATTACACCTGAATTACTACAGGGTGATGACTGGAAGAATGCACAATTCCGACCTTATGATGTGTCACTAGAAGCCGCGGTGCCACGTTCGGGCCGCAGTCACCCAATGCAAGCTTTAATCGAAAGAATCCGTTCAATATTCCTCGAAATGGGGTTCTCTGAACTAGTAGATGATTATGTTCAAACTGCCGGATGGAATATGGATGCACTGTTCATACCACAAGACCATCCTGCGCGTGAGATGCAAGATACATTCTATCTGGAAAATCCAAAACAAATTCAACTAGACCCTAAACTCTTGACTAATTGGAAAGCAATTCATGAGCATGGGGGCGACACTGAATCTACCGGATGGGGCGGACAATTCAGTGAAGATATCTCGAAACGCGGACTACTACGCACCCACACCACAGTAAACACGATTCAATATCTTGCTAAAAATCCCACAAATCCTTGCCGTGTTTTCGCAATCGACAGAGTATTTCGTAAGGAAAGTATTGACCGCACACACTTGCCGGAATTCCACCAAATCGAGGGAATTATTATGGAACCTGGGGCTAATTTAGGGATGCTAGTTAGCACTTTGAAAACATTTTATGCAAAAATGGGCTATCCCGAAGTAAGAGTTAGGCCGGCATACTTCCCATACACAGAACCTTCTCTCGAAATCGAAGTCAAGTGGCGAGGAAAGTGGCTTGAATTAGGCGGAGCCGGTATATTTAGGCCAGAAGTAACAGAGCCCCTTGGGATCAAAGACCCTGTTTGTGCATGGGGAATGGGTTTGGAAAGACTTGCAATGTTAGTTCTTGGTCTAGATGATATCAGACAGTTGTATATTTCAGATTTAGAGTGGTTACGAAATCAACCAATTTTGTGAGTCTTATGGATCTTGATTCGATAAATGAACACAGCCCTTGGTGGGCACGTGGTTTCGCGATAATCCTTGGAGCAATTGTACTGCTTTCAATTGCTAATTTATTCTATTTGGAAGTATTTGGAATCAATGGAATAAACCACTATTCATTTGGAAATGAACCTGATAACCCGGGGGAATATCCAGTTAACGGAACTGATGAAGAACAGCGCCAATACAATTATTCCATTCAAGAGTGGGATGACTATCAGTCATATCTTACAATGATGAATGATTTAGAAGATTCTCATGTAACTGAAGTGACCCAAATATTTGCAGGCCTAGCCGTAATTATTGGAGTTCCAGCAATAGTTATGTTCTGGATACAACACGAAAAGATGATGCAAATTGGAATAGCATTTGGTGTAACAAAAGTCGTTGGAGATGTCTGGACATCTTACATTGCATCAGACATTGTGGCCAGTTACATGGACAGTGTGCCAGGTGGTGGGGATTATTCTTGGATTGCAAAAACTTCAGTCTTCACTTCGTCAATGTGTGGGATCTTTTTCATAGGACTAGCGGTAGTTTTAGCAAATATGTACCAATCCAAAAATCAAATCCCTGAAAGTGGATTTCACCTGAATGTTAATTTGATTCAGAACGCTGAAGATTAACTATGGAAGGGATGATGACATCAAACACCGAAACAATGGGCACCCTTGAATTCTTAGCATATGGAACCGGAATCCGGTGAAATATGGAGATTACATAGAGAGGCCTTTAGTCTTCTTTGCCCCGTAAGTGATTCATGAGAAGAACCCGTGTAGTTGCTACTGTAGGCCCAGCATCTTGGGACCCAGATAATCTAGCATCTCTATTCAATGCGGGAGCAGATGTATTTCGACTGAATTACTCACACGGCGAACCTGAAACTAAGACTGAACTTTACGAAAGGATTAGGGCTCTAGAAACTGGTGAAAAAACAACATGCATACACCTGCAATCGAGGGAAGTAAAATGAAACTTCGACTTCATCAATTTCTTTCAAAATGTGGAGCATTTTCATCTAAAGGGGATGTAAAGCAAGCCATTTGGAGTGGCGATGTTACAGTCAATGATTCGATTGTGAAACATATCGCCTATGAGTTCAATCCTGCGAAGCGTACCGTCAAGTACCGGGGCAAGGAGTTGTTTCTACCTAAAAATGATGTTTATTTTCTTCTCAACAAGCCCTCTGGGTGTATTTGTTCCCGACTTAATTCACAAGAACGCGAGCACCACAAACATTCTGTCTATGAGATTTTTCGCGATGCAGTAGAGCCTTCGATCTATGAATCGTTAGTAACCGTCGGTCGACTTGATGAAGACACAACTGGACTACTCTTGGTTACTACTGATGGCAAATTAGTCCATTCTGTAACCGACCCGAATAAGAAAATTAAGAAAACCTATCGCGTGAATACGAAAGAGGAAATTTCTGAATCTCAACTTGAATCAATTCGACAAGGTGTAGAAGTGTCCGTCACTGAATACGGTTCATTAGAAGAGTTCAAAACTCGACCTGCAACCATTGAATTGGAACATGCAACAAGTGCTATTTTGACCATTGATGAGGGCAAGAAAAGGCAAATCCGTAGAATGTTTACGACCCTGGGGAACCATGTGACTCATTTACATCGATTGTCAACCGAAGGAATGGTGCTGGATGACTATAATCTGGAACCTGGAGCATTTTGTACAGTTACGCGTGAAGATATCGATCATTTCATCTCAAATTGATATCCAGAGCAGAGGGTAGCCTATCGAAGGACGCACTGAAAGGCCTTTGAAATTCAATATCCGTTTTTATGGGTATTCGGATAGACCCTTGCGAACGATCCATAATTGATTATTCGATAGTCTGGAATTTCCGGTTTCTTATGGTCACTCTCATTTCATCCATTTCTCCGTATCAATATAACACTCAGCAAGATTATCATAATCATGCTAGGGAAGGATAGCGCTGGGACTTCATTCGATTCCGCATTAACATTAGTATCCTCGGCATTTTCTATATCTTCAACACCCCAGCATGGCATTGCAGACATTTCCTGAAGGTAACCTCCACTTCCGGAAGGAGTAATATCTCTCCACACATTACCGCTACCCAATATTATCTCGTGTTCATGATTAGGATGGTATGTTCTAATGCTAGAGTATTGTTTGTTATCCATCTCAGCGTATCCATTCCACCAGAAATAAATTGAATAATGATCTAATTCATATGTTGAGTGAGATTCAATGATGCTAGTCATATTCCATTCAAATTTTATCTTGAAGGAGACTGTGTCGCCAGTTTCATATCTTATCTGCGGGTCTAACGAAAGTTTGCTACCATCTGAATCGAGTAACCAAGCTTCATGTTCTTCTCCCATCCAAGCCTCAACTACGAAATAGCCATCATGATTAGCCTGTATTGTGAATTCAAACACGCTCCAAAAGAGTCCTTGTGGACAATCAGGATAAGTTCCTGGCAGATCTTTCTGCTCATCGGCTGTATAAGACCAATCGTCATTCTTCCATCCATCTCTCCATTGATGTGTATCTACTAGTTCTCGTGAGTAAAAGTAGTATGGGTGTATAACAACTGTTTCAGTAGTAGATTCTTCTTCACAATTAGAGCAATCGGTCATTGCATTTTGTCCAGTTCCATATTTTTTTACGATTGCAGCAACACCTATTTCATAATCGCCTATTTTTTGTAAGTGGGGACTCGATATTTCTAACAATATAGTCAAATTACCATTTGCATCAATTTGCTGGGTTTCATCAATGGCATCACCGTCTTCATCGGTTAATTCCACTTGCCATTGCCAAGTCCACGATATCTCAATCTCTACAACATAACTGTTCGGATTTTCAATTCCACACACTATCGGTGTGTGATAATCCATTCCAACTCCATATGTGTATTCAAAGGGATATGAAGTGCCCTCGTAACCGCAGTCTAATTCTATCTCTGGTTCATTCAACTGAGCTTGGGCTGGAATGCTGAAGAAAAAAGCAGGTACTTGAATGAAAATTGCAATCAGCAACACATTGGCTCGCATAGATATCCGACTCATTAGGTGATGATAATATTGATTCCGGCAACAAGGTAGTTTCAATTGATAATCTGTGTTTTCGGAAGGGGGCCCTATGTAACGCCCCCATTCGGATGGGTAGCGAGCAAACTGACCCACTGAAAGCCCATCAAACTACCATATTCAGTTGGATGGGGTTTCGGATAGACCCTTGCAACACATCCGAGTTGGTTGGTTGATGGTTGCAACTTGATGCATCCAACAGACCCTTTGTATTGTTCATAAAATTCAACCGGTTTTCTGCTTCTACCCTTGATATTACAAGAAGAAGTGATACTCGCTGGGTCCAATTGACAACAAATCAAGTACGAAAAATATCACCATGACAGGAATAAATATTGTAATGAAGATTTTCATTCCCCATTTCATTATTCTTCCGAAGTAGTTATTATTTTTCACCAATAATCCAGAAAATATCACCATGAAGTAACCCATACATACTGGAACAAAAAAGCCTTCATTCATCTTATATCCATGGTCTAATACGTCATTGAAGATCCCTCCAAACATTAACAATACCATTCCTGTCAAAAATATGGATTTATGCATTTTTTTGATTTCTGGTTGAGTTCTGTCATCCACCTCATTACTCGCAATTTCCACATTAACAATTTTCTCGAAGAAAACTTTCTTTGCAGCCCAATGGATTGGCAAAAGAAATATAATGAAAAATCCGATAATCGCTAGCCAGAATCCCTCATCATACAATCCATTTAACCACATAACTACGCCGAAGATGAACAATGCCAAACCAATAATTGCCCCCAATAGTTCAATCTTGACTTTGGAACTTTTTGGAAGATTGTTCTGAAGACCTGTATCTTGTTCAACATCAACTTCAATGATTATTGTGGGTGGCGGTGAATCAGAGCCCCCCATGGAACTTAATTTAGGGCCCACAACATATAGTTTGGTCGGGATACACAAGGGCCTGAACAGAAGACCCTCAAATTTTGAGCAAAAATTCACAACGCCTCTAATGGGTTGCTACAGACAACCGACATATCATTTCCATGAAACCGCAAGGGTTCTATCAAACCCCTCAAGACATTATGGAGAAGTACAATGGGTGTTCAG
>JABIGM010000005.1 GCA_018650165.1 Methanobacteriota archaeon | reverse complement strand
CGCGAGGGGTAATTTTAGGCATTAGTATATCATGTAAACTCTGTTGGGAAGAAGAGAGAGAGAGAGAGAATTATGACAAAAACAACGAAGAAAAAAATCATCTCATTCTCATTGATAATATTTGGATTACTTGTACTCATTACTGGGATTATGATGGTACAAACTGGATTTGCAACCTTTGATGATGACGAACCTAGAGTTGGACTCTACATTGGAGGTATTTTTACAATAATTGGAGGCGTTTTCTTGACAGTTGGTGGAATAATATTTCTTAACTTCGATGGTTTGAAAAAGAAGGTACTTCGTACGGCTGGCCAGATTGCTGATGCTGTTGAAGAAGAGAGAATTCAACAAAAAAAGTGAAGTCTCGTAACAATATAATACAACTCAATATGGAACTTCAGTCGTTGATTACTTCAGGAGTTTTTGAAAGATCTCTTGTAATGTTCTTTTGATGAGACTCAATTGTTCCACCACCGATTTCTAGAAGTTTGGAATCTCTCCATAATCTTTCAACAACATATTCTGCGACGTATCCGTAACCACCCATTACCTGAATCGCTGCATCAGCGATTTCTTTAGCGGCTGTGGTTGCAAATAGTTTGACGCCATCGGAGTCCAATCTCTGACCAGAGTTTCCAAGTCCCATATTATTGGCTGTATCATAGATGTAAGAGCGCATAGCACGGTACTTAGCCCATGATTCTCCGATGTACCTTTGCATTTGTCCAAAGTCACGGATTTGTCGGCCGAATGCTTCGCGCTCAGCCGCATACTTGTTCATTTCATGCAATGAACGGCGAGCAATACCAAGAGACATTGCAGCTAGTGTGAGACGTTCTAACTCTAGATTACGCATCATATGGATCATCGAATCGCCAACATCGCCAACTAAATTTTCGGCAGGGACAATACAATCTTCGAATACTAATTCAGCGGTATTGGATGCACGCATTCCAGTTTTGTCAATGATTTTCTGTCCTACACTGTACCCTGGCATTCCATTCTCAACTAGGAATGTGGAAATCTGTGCCTTACCCCGGCTATCCGCGCCGGTTTTTGCATAAACCAATACAACATCAGCAGGAGTTCCTTCGTCGTCTAAGCAACCATTAGTAATCCACATTTTCCTGCCGTTGATTACCCAATTTCCATCATCTCGTATCTCTGCTGTAGTCGAGAGTCCAAGTACATCAGTGCCAACATCTGGCTCACTCATTGCCATTGCACCTATCCATTCTCCTGAGCAAGCCTTAGGTAGAATTCTTGCGCGCTGTTCTTCACTACCATTATGCTCTAGATTATTGACAAAGAGCATTGCATGAGCAAGAAATGAAAGCGCAAACCCTGGGTCACTGGCAGAAAGTTCCTCATGGACGATCACTGTAGCAATAGCATCTAGTCCAACACCACCATAATCCTCACTGGCAGTTAGCCCTAGCAAACCGAGTTCGCCTAGAGATTTCAAGAGTTCCAAATTGAATATTTCATTACGGTCACATTCAAGCGCCTGTGGCTCAACATGCTCAGTGACAAAGTCACGGACCATCTCACGAAGCATCCGGTGCTCTTCTGTTGGATTAGCGATATCCATGGTCCTCCCCATTCACGGGGGGGGTGATTCTGCTTTTGTGTGTTCGGTTTACCGTGCTACCTTTCTAGCACGTATTCTTGGTGAATTTTCGGAACCAACTGCTGGGCGCTTTTTAGCTCTGCGAACGGCCCTTCGGGTTTTTGTTTTCCGTTCATTGCGTGCGATTTTTCGTGCGCGCTTACCAACGTGTTTCAGATGGCCACCCTCGATTTGAGGTTCTGCCGGCAGATGGGTATCGATTCCCGCCCGCGAGAGTACATCTTCGGCCAATCCACGTGGAGTAACGACGGTGGCCTCTTCGACGATTCGCGAGGCCATATGTCGTAGTGTGTCACCATTGTGAACTATGGGTTGAGTCGCTACATCAACTAATACATGTTGTTGTATTCCTAACTGCTCTTCCATTAATGACACAAGGAAATTCTTAGTTAAATCAACCTGCTCTCGCTCTACCATACGCATCCCATCCAGTTATCAGGGTCGCTGGCGCAGTTATGAAGTTTCGGAGAAAAAAGCAGTCGCCCAAGGCGATTTGCATAGTACTAAATTCTGTACAATCCAATTAATGGGGCCGTGACCGGGACTTGAACCCGGGCTGGCAGGACCACAACCTACCGTGCTAACCGCTACACCATCACAGCCATCGGTTGTTTTGGTCCACCGGCAAGCCGTATTTATCTCATTCCGTCTGAAAGAATGACACGAAACACCGTTCCCTTGAAGGCATATTGCGAATGAGGTGTGGCTATGCGCCGATTTGCTTTGCTAGTAATACTACTACTCGTGATGCCATTGACTCTAGTCCAAGCCCGAAGTGTTCATGAAACACATGTTGAAGATATGTTCCCCCAAGGAGAAATGAATGATGCATCAGACTGGATGTTTAAGCGGCACCTTGCATTTACTGCTGAAGATAGGGTTGAGGATGGAGAATACGTAACTGGAATGGTCGCTGATGGACACATGACTCTTGGTATTTCTTTGCCAGAGCACCTTGACCACCAGACTCTTTGGGCAATGTCAACACCTACTGACTCAAATGCTTCGATGGGTAGCCCCGATGGAGCCTATCACTACTCAACCGGTCCTGAGATTACTCTTTCAGGTTATGATGTGACTTCACTTACCAACAATATAATTGAGAGCGTCGAGTTGGTAGTTCACTTTGACATTCCAGATCCACTGCAGCAAGACAAAGCTCGTTTTTCAGTTGTTAATGGTGGAATACACGACTTAGTGAAAACCTGGAGCAATACCCAAAACGGCCTTTACTATATGACTAATGGCTGGACTACCGAAATTTTTAATGATGATAATTGGACATGGGATGAATTGGCTAATGTTGAGATAACTCTTGATTATGTTTCAAATGGCGGCTCTGATGATTCTGAACTCCAAGTTGATGCAGTCGGACTGAAAATCACAATGAGAACACCTTGGTATGGTGCTGAAAGAGTTACTTCAACTTCTATAAATCAATTTACAGAATGGCCTCTATTTGATTTAGACTTTACAACAGGGTCATTGTCATCAGTCTCAACAGCCCCTTGTGGACTAGAGTCCGATGGTGGTACATGGACTACGGAAAGTCTCGAAGTCCCCGCAGGACAGGCATGGGGCCGAATCCATGTCGACCACAATGACCAGAACGGCAGTGTAGGAATAGAGTATGTCGATAACCAGGGTGCTTGGGTTTCGATTGGTGAGGGATTGATTCCTTCCGTTTCCGGTGATTTGCAGTTGAGGTTTACAATTACTGATACTTGCCTAACCAAGGCGTGGGTCGACATCAACGACCCAAATTTACGAGTTCAAGGCACCATAAGCGGTGATACTAGTTCGATGGTTGCTAGTGCAACACGTTGGACCGTTGTTGTAAATGGCCAAACTGTGGCAAATAATAATGGAACAGAAACCGGAGCTTTTGATCTTCAGATACCTATTGGTTATGTGCTAGATAGTTCGGATACAGAACTCGAGATTACCGTGAAATCTTGGTACAACTGGGGTAATGACGGTTCGCCGGCTTCACTCAGTCTGAGAATCAATTCAATCGAAGTTACTGGAGCATATTCCATTGATTATGATGAAGACCCAACCTGCATGCTAATTGGCTCACACGATCTTCAAGAAGATGGTGGAGGGCTGATCCTTCCATTACTCAGCAGGTGCAGTGATGATAGAACCGAAGTCAGCAATTTGGCTGTAACCTTCCAAAACTCAAATCCTGATGTTGTCGAAATTGACCTCACAGAGGGTCAAGTACGAGTGAAATTGGTTCCTGAAGCATCTGGTTCAGCCCAAATTACTACCACTGTAACAGATTCTGCGGGTAATTATTGGAGAGAAGTCTCGACAATTAATGTCGCTAACGTTGATGACGAACCAGTACTAGCGGAGTTCCCATCCGTAGTTCCGGTTGAGCACGGGTATACACACCTTGTTCCATTTACCTTATCTGATTCTGATTCATTTACCCAAGACCTGACAGTCACGACAAACAAAACATGGGCGACTGTGGATATGGATTCACGTGAACTTATTGTTGATGCACCTACACCCGGTTTTACTTCTGTACTAGTTACTGCTTGTGATGAAACATCCTGTGTTGAAAGAATTCTCGACTTAGAAGTTAGGGCACTTGCTGAATTATTCATTGAAGAAATTCGAATCGATGATAGTATCATTAGAGCAGGTGATGTCTTCGAAGTCAAGGTTTTTGTTAGAAATTCCGGGCAAGTCACAGCGACACTAGTGGGCGTTAGGTGTACATCGGATGGTCAATCATTTGGTTCAGGGGTGATTGATGTTCTTACTCCTGGACAATTAGGCTCAATAGTTTGTGATTTACAAGCACCTGATGATGATGACAGTATTATTATCGAGGCTGAAGTTGATCGTGGCACTAGTATCGATGAAGTAGATGAAACTAACAATATGGGCTCAAAAACACTTGGAATTGCAGCGGCATTAGACGACACTGTCAGTGGAGAAGAAGATGGATTTGAAATCGGCCAAGGTACTGTTTATGTTATCGCTGGTTTTGGTTTACTACTAATTCTTACCCTGTTTGGGGTCCTTGCACCATCTAAGATTCGTAAGGTCGAATGAATAGCTAAAAAACACTCTGTTTGTCGGATAACCGCAAAATAGGGGTGAATCTTCATATGCTGAAGTATTCAGAATAGGATACTTCGAATGGGCTGTGGGGGCTCTTTACCACTTGGTAACGAAGTTGAGTGTGGAACACATGAGTGAATTGAAACTACGTATTGAAACAGAAGAATGGGTCTATGAAGAGTATGTTGAAGCTTGATTATTGCTTCTTCCAACTTCGAGGATAAGTATCCTCTTTCATTAGAACACAGTTGGGCTTTGCAACTTCACCCTGAGTCATTTCAGGAATAACTTTGCTAGGCTGTACAAGATTAGCGAGAGCAACCGCTTCACCCTTCATCGTCACCAGTAATACTTCACTTCCTACACCTAAATCTTCAGGAATGCTAATTATTCCTGGGCGCAGAAGTGGAGCACCGTGAGATAATGCAGCGGCAGCACCATCTTTAATCATAATCTGTGGAACATTGCTGAGCATGTCCTCTACAGGATGTAGTATCCGTAGTATTGCACTAGAATCATCTTTGTCTTTCCAAAGCCAATATGCGTCTGCAAGTTGTTGCATTGTAATTGCCTGTTGAAGAGTAAATTCTCCAGAAGTAGGTCGTCTCAATTCCTTCAATTCAACTGGGGTATCCAATAGTAGTCCAAGATCTCTAGCCATTGTCCTGACATATGTCCCAGCTTCACATTCAATATGCGTTAGCATTGTCGTTCCATCAAAATCTAGGATTTCAAAGCGTGCGATATGGCGTGTACGAACCTGCACACGTACTGCTGAAATCTCCGGTGGTACATTGTACACCTTACCGGTAAGCATTGCCATTTTTTCTTCTACTTCGGCTCTATCGAATTCCTTTCCAATTTTCAAAACTGCCAAATATGATTTATCATGAGTCAGGATTCTACCTGTCAAACGCATTGCTTTGCCGGCAAGTAGTGGTAGAAGGCCAGTTGCAAACGGATCAAGAGTTCCACCATGACCTAATTTTTCTAAGCCCATCATATCTCGAGCCCATGCGCTTACCTGATGGGATGATGGTCCCGGAGCCTTATCTAGAAGGATGAAACCTGAGTCAAATAGTTGCTCAATACTTCTTTCAGCGGGAACGCTACCATGGTCCGGTGATGTTTCTGCATCATTGTCTAAGATAATCACGTAAGACCCTCCAAAAATTTCAAAGCCGAGGATAAGACCTCTTCTCTGTCGAGGCCAGAAGCATCGATGACATGAGTGTATGGGGTCGAATCCTCTGGATTTAGACCATACATTTCCTGATATCTGGCCAAATCAACTGTACTTCTTTCCCTATTTGCCAAAATTGCTTCATCATAAGAAATTCCTTCACGAGCAATAACACGCTGTGCACGAACATCCTCGCTGACATCAAGCCAAAGCCGAATACAATCGAGTTCTAGAAGGTGAGCCCACCAACCACTAAGTCGGCTTTCTATTACTTCTGGGCCATCATTTTCAGTCATTTTCGACTTCAAAATTTCATCGAGTGAGCGGTCAACAGAGAAATAACTTTTACATAATTCTCCAAAATCCGTGAGTAGCATGCCTCGGTTCTTTGCTTCCTGGCGAAATATCTCCCCTCCGTTTAGTGAAGACCAGCCCTTTGTTTCACAAATTGATGCCACAAGTGTGCTAGTGCCACTACCTGGATGGCCAGAAATAGTGATTCGAACCATTCGCTCACCGCCACTCATGGCGACAGATTTTGCATACTTTTGTATTAGGTCCGTCTCTTTCAATCATAGTACCACCGCATTGCGGACAGTCCCCTGTAAGAGCGACACTGGTGCTCTTTTCCGCGGGCTTTTCTACACTTGCTGTTTTTCTAGGTCCACTTCGCCTCTTCTCTGAGCGGCGTTGACGTGAATTTGCTTGAGCACTCTTTGCACCCTTTGGTGCACTTACTAAATGCAATAATGGTTCTTTCAAATGTTCACCTTCAACCACGATCGGATGTGATTTGTAGCGAACTAACTTGATATGCCTGTCAACAATCCTTCCAAGAGGTGCAGACATGCATATGTATGCGGCAATCCATGCTGGGAAGAATAAGAACTTATCAGTTGTCAGATTCCAATCTGGAGACCATGGGAGAGACACATAGTCTACCCTGAATGTTTCGACGGTTGTTCCCATCCAAGCAAATATTGCAATAATGAAAAACATAGTGAACATCATTGGTTTCATTGCACCCATCTGGACTTTCATTTGCTCTGGCATCATGTGTTGCTGAAGTGTTTGAGCTTTTTCCATTAAAATCGGGTCTCGGCCAACTCTTGCTTCGTTCATCATCTGACGAACTTGTCTTTGTCTGTGCCCGATGTGAGCTTGTGCAATCGGGTCCATGAACAAATTTCGTAATACAGTATTCACAAACATCGAAACTGAACCGATGATTAATACCGTCAAAACAAACCACTTATCCGACGGAAGCCATGATGAAAGGAACGGGTCTGCGTAGGTTCCCATGCTATTTCTGATATCACCCGACATCAACATGAAGGTCATCACAATCATGAACAGTAGCATGAACATCATCGAGCCACCTGGGGGAGTTGGTGGGGGTGCAGATTGCCCGCTCATGCTTCAATGGGGCATAACCCATCGCTTGAACGTTACCACCATCTCGGACAAATGGGCGAAGACCTCAAACACACGAGGGATAGTCGCCAACTATGAACGGAGAAGAGCGAACTTGGCAACATTCCCAGCCTATGCCTATGCGTGGCTCGCCGTGTGTGGTAACTGAGGCCAATGCTCTCACGTATATTGCAAAATTACCAACCAAAAATCGAATTTTCTTATTCTCCGATTCAGAACGTGCCATACCTGGCGACTGGGGATACATTGCAAGCGTGCGTCCAGGGGTTCCTCCAGAGGGGGTTGCTGCCGAGTTGGATGCTTGGCTACGACAATATCCTGATGCCTGGCTTGCGGTAGACCTTCGGGTTGGCGTCATTCCACCTTCTATACAGGATCTAGAAAATACACTACGTACATTCCCAAGGGTTGTCATCGTGCTTGTATCTGACGATACTCGTGACCATCAGTGGCCACGCTGGGATTTCCCTCTGTAATCAGAATGCAAATCCACAAGACTCGCAATTTGTCGCATCAGGTGAGTTAGCCGCACTACAAATTGGGCAGTCCTTTCCTGCTTCTTCTTCAGCAGGTGCTTCTTCTTCAGCAGGCGCTTCTTCTTCAGCAGGCGCTTCTTCTTCAGCAGGTGCTTCTTCTTCAGCAGGCGCTTCTTCTTCAGCAGGCGCTTCTT
>JABIGM010000006.1 GCA_018650165.1 Methanobacteriota archaeon | reverse complement strand
GCCAGTGCAAGAGCTTCTGAATCCTCACTAAACTTGGTTACTGCAAGAACTGGTCCGAATAATTCCTCTTGGAATAGTAGATTATCACTGGAGACTCCAGTAACAACTGTCGCTTCCATGAATGCTCCCTCACGGTCTATTGCATTTCCACCACATACTACTTCTCCACCTTGCTCTAATCCCTTAGCAAGCATGTTTAGTACGTCATCACGATGAGTTGTATGAACCATACTTCCCATACGAACTCCTTCTTCCATCCCAGGTCCAACTGGCCACTTGGAGATTTCTGCAACTACTGCATCTACCAATTCATCATGAACATCTTCGTGAACAATGAGACGGGACCCAGCCCAACACATCTGTCCTGCATTCATGAATATACCAAAGCAGATTGCCTTTGCACTGTGACGTAAATTGGCATCTGAGAATACAATATTTGCGCCCTTTCCACCTAACTCAAGAGTTACCGGGGTTAGATTCTCACTAGCCTTGGCCATAACTGCCTGACCGGTTGGAACTCCGCCAGTCAAAACTACTCCATCTACTCCTGCGTGTCCTGCAAGAGCATCACCAATTAAGCCACCTGAGCCTGTGATCACCTGCAATACATCAGCAGGTAAACCGACTTCTGCATCTTGCATGGCTTTAGCCCAAGCGAGAAGAGAAAGAGGCGTCCATGATGCTGGCTTAGCGATTACAGTACAACCTGCTGCAAGAGCAGGTGCAATAGAACGTATTGCAAGTTGTAGTGGGAAATTCCATGGCACGATATGTGCTGTAACTCCAAGAGGTTGCCTCAAAGTGTAATTTAGGCGATTGCCCGGAACTGGAATTGTGCTTCCTTCTATCTTATCTGATAATCCTGCAAAGTACTCTAAAGTCCAAGCACCATAACGGATTTCACTTAGTGCTTCACGGAATGTTTTGCCATTATTGGAAGATTCCAATGCGGCTAAACTCTTAGCGTTAGCATATGTTGCTGCTGCCATCTTTTGTAAGATTCTACCACGTTGTGCAGGATCCATAGCCGCCCAATCCTTGGATTCGAGTGCTGTTCTTGAAGCTGTAACACACCTTTCAACATCACCAATTGTGGCCTTTGGCGTAGTGGCAATAATCTCTCCACTCGCAGGGTTGAGTACATCCGCAGTTGCACCATCTTCAGCATCACACCATTCCCCAGCAATCAACATCTGTTCGCTCGTCATGGTTGAGGCGAGGAGGAACCGCCTCAAAGCCTCTCCCATCTAGGGTCGTCTTGATTAGCCAGCAGGCATAGCAACGACTGATGGCGAAGAGGATAGGTATCGCTGGTACGACGACGACGAAAGTCACGGGACGGCCTCCGATTCTCGTATTAATTGCAGGTGCTACCGGAGTTGGTAAGTCGACTACTGCCTTGAAAATCGCTAATGAACATTCATTTGCACGGCTATTATCTACAGATGCGATTCGCGAAATTATGCGTGTTGTTGATACAACTGAAAATTCACCTTTACACCGCTCATCATTTTCACGTGGTGAATCCGGAGATGCTGTATTAGATTGGCAAGACACATGTAAATCCGTTGAAGCGGGTGTGTTTGCCACAATTGAAAGAGCGAGAAGAGAAGGTATTGATTTAATTTTAGAGGGAGTCCACATAGAGCCGAGTGTACGAATCTTACGCTCTTGGCAAGATGCAGGCGGCATTGCAATCGGGATTGTCATGCATGTAGAAGATGAAGCACAGCACACCAGCTTTCTGAAACAACGGGAAAGCCATTCATTCAGAAATGCAGACCGTTATATCTCAGCACTACCAAGAATCCGTTCAATTCAAGATTCTTTGAAAGAAAAAGCAAGACTTGCTGACTGGAATACCTTAGATCCGACTCGTACAAAAGATACGATGGAACGTGTCAACCACTGGTTCGACTTGGCTTGGAATGAATGGCGTAAAACTCGCTGATTAGTCATCGAGATCTATTTCAAACGAGATTATTCGAGTCAGCATAGAGTTTCTGTCTGCTGCGCCTAATTCGGCACTGACTGAAACTACACCATCCAATTCAACTACTGTAATATTAAGCAATTTTAATTCGACTCCTCTGAGTTCACCATGGTGCAAAACATCATCGTGTAGGGAATTAATTGACTTGTCAACGCTTTCAAACTCTGAAAGGCCAGCATCATACCACACCTGTGCTCTAGCCTCAGTTAGTGATGGTAAAGTTTCAGCAATATCTCCAGATGCTTGTATTGAATCATCTCCTGCAGTATCATATGGCATTGAAATCCCTGCCATTTTCACACCAAATATTGCCATTGATAATAGTGACATCATCAATACAACTCCTGTCGCTAATAGCATCTGCCCGCGTTCGTCTTTGCTACTATTTCTCATCAGGAGCCACGCTCCCATATGTCGAGACTAATTGTCCAAAGATGGTCATCAACTGCAACCAACCCGTGAGCAGTGACTGTTCGAGAACCAGGGTTTGCAACTTCACCATAAGGCTGAGATGTTCCTGAATCTTTTGCTAACCAACAATTTGTTTCAAGCCCACTTGCAAGATAATTTTGAACCATTTCACATGCATCATCCTCATTTCCAGCGGCCAATAATTCTGCTAATTTTGAATCATAAGTTCCATCTTCTGAAGCTGTTGCCAAGCCCAAATTAATCGCATCTTCACCAGCAAAGTGCATTTCTGCGTCTAGTGAAATACTTGGTTCATCTGGCACATTGATAGTAATCAAAAATGCAGCAGTCATGAAAAACAACCAAAATAAAGTCAGCATCTCTAGGATGTGAACTTGGGCGCTATCATCATTATGCACACTAGCACCTCATGGTGAGAATGTACCTGCTGCTGGTTTTAGTGCAGGCAAAGTAGTGATACCAATCAGATCAGGAGTAAATACAATGAAATTAAAACAGACCATTGCTAATAGAATCATCATTCCAGAGATTTTCATTCCTGTGGTAAATCTGCCAGTAGCCATCAAACCAGCCATTAAGCCATTACCCAATGCTTGCATAGTAACACCATAATAGAAAATTGTCAAGAAAAACAGTGGTTCGATATTACGGATAACCATGTTACCCAACTGTTGTCCTCCACCTGCAGCATCATCGTCACTCGGTTCGGAATTGGAACCTGCAATCGCTGGAATGAAAACCTTAGCAAGAACTACAATAACACCTAGGAAAACACCGTATGAAGTCCAAATAACTGAGATATATGAGGAAATTGTACGTTTACGTTCCCCTTCAAGGAACTTAATTTCACGACTATCGTTAGCAGCAGTAACAAGAATATCAGAAATCTTTCCACCGGCTCTATTCGCTTCAGAAATTAGTGAAATCGCACGCATAACGAGAGGTGTTCCGACTCTTACTGCGAACATTTCGATAACGTCACCAAATGCAACACCCCATGATAATTGGTCACTCATTTTTTTGACTTCGTGGTTCAGAGCACCGTATTCACTCGTCGCCAGCGTTTGAACTGCCACTGTCATGGACAGACCTCCCTTCCAATACTCTGCAAGATCTCTAAGGAAATCGGGGAATTTCGCTTCCATACGGTTAGTCTTCTCCGTGACTTTATCCCAATAAAAGGAGGCTGGCCAAAATGTGATGAAGAATCCAAGGCCGAAGAAGTTCAGGAAAATAGTTGGACGCAGAGAAAATCCACCTAACTCAACTTCCGGACCAATCCATTGTGATTTGTTGTTCATATTTTCTGGAATTCCATCATAGTAATCCATTTCAAGGGTGTAAGATGCATCTTGTACTTCCTCTTCAGAAAAAATCACTACCTGGTACAAGTTTCCCCGCTCCATGTTTTCAATGCGAAGTTCACATTTGTCCCCTTTAGCATGGGTATTGCCGCTATATCTTTGCAACTCCTTACCTTCTGGGTCATTGATAATAAAATTATAATCAGAAGGAACAGCAGTTGTTACTGAACAGGTACCGACCAGTGGTTGGGCAGGCCTAACATCAGAAACGTTCTCATCCATTCCAGGAACATCAAACATCTGACCGAGGGCTAGGAATTCCACCCAATTTTTTTCAGGTTCCATAATCAATACATCAGGTTCATCCTTCAATATTGAACATGATTCGTTATCAGCAAATGTGGGAATATAAGTTGAATCGTACTTGCAAAACGTGTTGACGAAGAGTGGTTGTCCATTCGCTGCAGTTGTGAAATGCGAATTTGTAATCCAAAAGGTGAAACATGCTAATCCGAAGAAAATACTGACTGCAAGAATCGCATATAATTTAGTGAGAGTCGAATCGTCTTTTGGTAAATCGAGTTTTACTGTTATTTTCTCTTTTTTACGCGCCATTATTTCACCTCCTAATCACATTTTTTGTTCTTCACTTGAGGACCATACAATGAACGCAAATAGTCCATGAATCATTGGTAGAACCACTAGAACAACAAGATACAAAGTGCTCTCTTCCATTTGGGCACCTGCACCGCTAACCCAGAACATAATGACGAGCATTACAATCAGGAACAGTGGCATAGCAACTGCAACCACAATATATGATTCCGCTAGCATTGCAAGTGATTCTAGGAAGTCATGAAGTCTTGTACGATTTTCACGCATGTAGTGTTCAGCACGATTCAAAAAGTACAGTTTGAGTGAGCCTCCAGCAGTTAATGTTCCAACCATTCCTTGGAAGAACTCAGTCATCCAGGGGGATGCTGCTCGGTCAACAGCCATTTTCATCGCAGTCAGCAAATCAAAACCGAGTAAAGTTACATCTCGATAAATCATTGCTGAATCATAAGCTATCTCGCCATAGATATCTTCATTCAATGCTAAAGAACGGAAAATCTTGTGTGGTGTGGCATTTGCTGCAGCCATTGCAGCAGTATAAGATGCCGCATATGGCAAAAACTTCTCTAGCGTTACACCACGAAGTTTTGCTGCTCTTCCGGCTGCACCTTTGAGATATTTGTATGTCCCAAATGGAACTATAAATCCGAGTAAAACAGGAAGTCCAATGGCTCCAAATACAGGGAATTCCATATATTTGAAATATGGGCAACCGCGACTTTCTAATGTCTCATCAACAAGGTCTGCATTCCAATATTCCCACTCGTAGCAAGCTAATGCTGTAGAAGTATCTGGCCGTGACTCATACCAATCAATTAAGCCGATTTCTGGCAAAAAGATGGCTGTTAGCAAAACTCCACAAATTACAGTGACTGCAACGGTTGTAACGAACACTTGGGCGAGATAAACTTCTGGCATTACCCCAATGTTTCCTTTTACTAAGTTATCAGAAAGCACTTGGTCGGAACGGGCTTTTTTCTTGAATGCTTTACCAAGAATGCGGTGACAAATTTTCTGCCAAGCAGTTAATTCCATTCATCACCCCTCCTAAATCCAAATTAATTAATCATCGAAGTCCGTCTACACGTGCTAAGATTTCGTGTGGCCGGACATAATATTCGGTGATTATTTGACTGACTTGGTCTGCCTTACGTATGTCATTTAGTACCATCCATTCGAGAATACGTTTCCTAGTACGAAGTTCTCTTCTCATCTCATCTTGACTGTAATTGATCTTGACCATAATCTTCTCTAAGACATATGATTTTCCTGAGAATATAAAATCATCATTGGCAACATTCCATCGGAATACTTCATTGGTAATTATCTCCATCGAGTTTGGATCAATTCCAACAATTTCTACAATTTGCTTACTTCTTCTAACACGTCGTCCGTTGATACGTGTCTGGATTTGAATAACACATGCTTCAAGTGCAGGTAACAGAACACGAGGAATATCAATCGGTTTGTTCTCAAGACGGTGTACTAGCGAAGGAACCGAATCTGCGTGCACTGTAGAATATGCGCAGTGTCCCGTAGCCATTGCCTGGAACAGAACATATGCTTCAGCACCACGAATTTCACCCACGATGATGTATTCTGGTCGCTCACGCAGGGCAGCCTTTAGCAGTTCGAATTCTCCAATTTCTCCTTCATTGGATTCTCCACCGAATCCTTGGCGGGTTAAACCAGGGACCCAGTTAGGCTGTGGAATGTTTACTTCACGGGTGGATTCAATACTGACAATCTTCATCTGCCATGGAATAAAGATACACATTGCATTGAGAGTTGTAGTCTTTCCAGATGCAGTACCTCCTACGAATAGCATTGGAACTTCATTCTGGAATGCAACCCAAAGGTATGCCCCCATCAATGAAGAAAGCGTTCTGAATGCAATGATGTCACAAGGTGAGAACGGGTCGTCCTTGAATCTTCGAATACAGAATGCTGAACCACGGGTCGAAACTTCACGCCCCAATTTCATAACAATTCTCGAACCATCCATTAACGTAGCATCCAGTAACGGGTCTGCAACGGATATGTGCTTACCACAACGCTGTGCCAATTTGATAACATAAGATTCCAATTCATGGTCAGTTTCCCAGACACAGGTCGTCTCTACAGATTCGAATTTTCTGTGATAAGCGAAAATTGGAACTCCAGTTCCGTCAAGAGATACATCTTCCACGTTAGCATCGTTCATCAGAACATCCATCTTTCCATATCCAACTAAATCCCTTCGGAGATAGTAAAATAACTTGGATTTTGATTTCTTATTTACCTTCATTCCGTACGCTTTGATTACTTTATCCATCGCGGTGCGGAGATATGATATCGGATCCGCATCAATTTCATCGACATTTACTGTTAATGAGCGGATGAAAATATCCAATAACTCATCTCGCCATTCTTGTTCTTTCTTATTCAATGGCGGCTCAATGATTTGGTAAATGATGTTCAGTGTCCTTTTATCACGAACAATTCGAGCGAAAGCATGCGGTGGCATTACCGGATACTTGTCAAGTTCATCGTACATTGCTCGTTGTTGGGCACCTTTCTTCTTTTGGCCACCACCACCTTTTCTTGCCATATGTACAACCCCCCTGACACCCAAGACACGGTTCCGCTCGGTTATGACCTTTCGCCATCATGAAGGGCCCTATGGGCCCTCTCAGAGACCCTTTAGCCAAGCGGTGACTACTAGAATCAATTCTTCGAGGTTAGATTCGTTGGAAAATGTATAATTTGCTTCTGAGATGATTGTTTTTAATCCCCAACCCGCCTCTCTAGCATCGCGTTGTTCAAGGTCTGAAAGAGTACCATCTTCTGAACGTGCACGGGAAACTACTCTTTGAAATCGTAATTCTTTCGAAGCTGTAACTGCTACTACGAGAAAATTATCCTCCCAGTGGTTTGCAAAAACTTCTCTCTCAGCAGTACCTCGCAACCCTTCGATTAAAACAATTGAATTTTCAAGAAGTAATTCATCAACTGCCGAAGTTAGGCGTTGTGCCAGCACATCATCCCCATGCTCTGCACGCATTTGTGTTGCGACTTCTCCAAAAATGTGCGGCTTCTCTGTGATACCACGGGCTTTCACTTCGGCTCTCACCATATCACCCATAGAGCGAACTGGAATACCTTGTGCGGCCAAAATTGCTGCGAATTCGCCTTTGCCTGCGGCCGGCATTCCACTGACTGCAATTACTAGCCCCATGGTTGGCTCGGGGTGGTTTCAATTGTTGAACTCTGCCCTTCCCCATTTACGGTCAAGCAGTTTCATCAATAGTAGAGCGGCCCCCACTAAGCCTGCACTTACCCACAGAATTCCTTTGAATCCTGCTGCCATTCTGTCATTGTCAAATTTAACCGCTTCGGCATCTAAGCCCTTATCTCCAACTTGGTGGGCCCAATTCTCATAAAATGAAACATCACCTTGCGTGAATGAAAGAAGGAATAATGAAAGCAAGGGAATGACTGTTCCAAGCCAAAACCAAGACATGACCTTGGCATCAAAAATTGCCTTGTTGGGCGCTAAACCCATCAAAAATGCGGTCAAGCAAACGATGTAGATGCTGTTTGCAATCATCACCACTAAACCGACTGGTAGCGCTGCCCATTCATCCAATTTCCAGGCCATCAAACAAAGGAAAATTACTGAAATCCAAGTTGTTGCAAGGAAGTACACTGTGACTTTTGCACGAATTAATTGAGGGACCCCCAGTGGTAATCCGTTCATATGTTCGGGAGAGTCTAGAGCCGTTAACCATGAATAAAAATTGAAACCAAAAAATCCGAGAAATGGCGCATATGAAAGTAAATTGATGGGTATTGGCGCCTCAGCAAAATCAACAAGCCATGCCATCAACAGAAGAACAATTAGCGGCACTGAATACGAAACAATCATTTTCTTGAGTGAACCTGAGCGAATCAGATCCACGGCTTCTTTTGCCACTAAGAGGCGTAGCGTCCCATTACCGAGGAAACCAAGACGATTCCACGCGGGTAGGAATATTTCTTTCTTTGAAACTACCTTAACTTCGAAATCATCACGGACTAATCTTGATGCGACCCAAGCAAGAAATATCGAAGCCCCGAGAGCAGGTATTGCAACAATTAGGCCATCGGGTTGCTGTGTTGAAAGACCCCACAAAAAGTACTGGCGTGGAAGAATACCTAGCCCGATTGCTGTACCCAAAGCAATTACTGCTATTGGTGTAAATCTCCCAATCCATCCCCCCAATAACCAAAGAGAAGAGGCTACGAATGAGAACGCAAGTCCTTGTGCAAGAGTTACAACCATCGCAATCCAAGTGCGAGGAAGACTGCTAAACTCCAACGGAGTGTTTACATTAGTAAAACTCTCCAACGCTATACCGATAGCCATTCCCGATATCACAGGCGTAAGGATTAGCATCACGTAATAGGATAAATCTTTCATGAAATATGCAAAATGTGCTGTAGAATTTGTCAAAGGCTGTAGGGCTGGTGATGCTAAAAGGTAATTTTTTGTCCCAGTTCTAGCCAAAACTTTCTCGCGTCCAAGAAATGCAAATGATCCCATTCCCAAACTGAACATTAGTAAAGGTAGGTGCAAAGCAAATCGCATTTCTTGCCAGGAAAATGAACTTGAATCAGATAGTGAATCACTTCCTTGTGCTGCACCTTCGCCTACAAGAAATTGTAATCCGATGGTTGCAACCATTGTGACTAAAGCCACAAGCAGAGGGAATAACATGATTCTTCTTTTCTTTGCAAAATCTAAATTTTCTCTAAACTCTTCAATGAACATCACTTTGTATGTTGCAGAGAATGCGGCCCAACCTACAAGGGGCGTGTTAAGGTGCTTACCGCCACTTTCAGAGCCGAGAGATTCTGGAGTGGGAGAGTCCGCCACTTCAGACCAATCTCGACTTGTGATTAGTGCTGGCAGAATTATTCCTCCTCACTAGCCTCTTCATCTTCCAATCTTTCGGCCTCTTCAATCGAATGCCCTACCAATCGGATAAATACATCTTCGAGGGTTTCGTTTTCTGAATTTTTAAGTTCTTTTACGGTTCCTGCTGCTAACACCTTACCATTATTGATAATAGCCATTCTGTTGCACATTCTTTCTGCCATTTCAAGAACGTGGGAGCACAGGAAAATAGTGCCTCCACTCGCAACTAAGTCCAGCAACCATTGCCGACATTTCCTCTGATAGATTGGGTCAAGGTTTGCAAATGGTTCATCAAGAAATAATAGTCGCGGTTCATGAATGAAGGCTGAAGCTAACATTACCTTTTGTCGTTGACCCTTTGAGAGATCTTTACACATAGTGTCTCTTTTCTCATTAAGGCCAAACCAATCCATCCAATATTCTACTTTATTGTCTAAGTCTTCTATCCCACGAAGTTTACCTACGAATTGCAAAAACTCACTTGGAGTAAGGTAGGATGGAGGAGATTCTGATTCTGGAACAATACCGATATTGGCTTTGAGTTTTTGTGGGTCTTTAGCAGCATTTATTCCCAATACCTCTACTCCGCCGATACTTGGTCGGAGTTGCCCGGTTAGTAATTTAATGAACGTTGATTTGCCAGCGCCATTTGGCCCAAAAACTCCGAAAAACTCTCCTGAACTAACATCTACATTCAAAGGATGTAAAGCAATGAAATCACCATACCTCTTGCCTAAATCTTTTGCTACTACCAATGACTCTTCACGGGCGGGCATAATACAACGGTGGGCCTCTCAACTTTCAATGTGTGCTTGCAAGGTTGATTTGTCATGACTTCCTCGGGTGGTACATGAGCGAAGTCGTGAACATCGAAGAAATCCCATGTGAAAACGGTGATGGAGTTATCGCTAAAGTTACAATCAACCGCCCCGACAAACTCAATTCTTTGAATCAAGAAGTAGTTGCTGCTCTAAAGAAAATGTGTTCTTGGGCAGAATCTAATGATTCTGTAAGATGTGTGGTGATTTGTGGTGCTGGCCCCAATCTTCCACCTGAAGGAAAGAGGACAAAACCAAATGCATTTGTTGCAGGCGCAGATATTACCGAATTTATTGGAAAGGGTTCGAAAGAAATTCGTGATATATTTACAGATAATGCTATTGAAGCAATTTGGAATTTATCCAAACCGACCATTGCCATGGTCGATGGTTTCGCTTTAGGTGGCGGATGTGAAGTCGCTTGCTCATGTGATATTAGAATCGCAAGTAGCAGAGCTACATTTGGCACTCCCGAAATCAAATTAGGTCTAATTCCAGGATATGGTGGAACTCAAAGGCTAGCCCATTTAGTGGGTTATGGTAAAGCAATGGAAATGGTCATGACAGGAAATAATGTCGATGCAGATGAAGCATACCGAATCGGAATTGTGAACCAATTAGTATCGCCTGATGAATTAGAAAATGCGACTTTGAAGATTGCTCAAACTATTGCATCTAAATCGATGCATACGCTTAGAGTAGCGAAGAAGACGATTCGTGCTGCCCTAGATAATAGCATCACAGATGGTGTTGCAATTGAGGCTGAAGCGTTTGCAAATCTTTTCGATAGCGAGGATAAAGAAATCGGCGTTCAGGCTTTTATTAACCGTGACACACCTCAATGGAAACATCGCTGATTAGTCGTTTGATATCTCATCTCGAAGGGCTGCTAATGCACCAGATGCACCCGGTGGCGCCGGCAGAGGAGGTAGACCTAATTCCTCAGGCGAAGGTACACCTTCTGGTAATGACATCTTTTCAGCGCCTGCTACTCTATCGGTTTCAATAACAACATATCCCGAATCAAGAGGGACTCTTAGTTTGAGTATTGTTGAAGGATCGAGACGAACTAGTGTAGCCCCGTAAACGTGCCCCGCTTCTGCTGTATCCGGTTCAATGAGAATATTATGCCCGTGGTTTTCGCTTTGAATTAGCCCAACTAGGTCTTCCCCAGAACTATGCTCTTCCCACATTTTTGCTGTGGAAGCTCTAATTTCTACCATCTGGCCTCTTCGGCGTTCTTCGATTCGTGCACGAATAACTTCGTGGCGTTCTCGCTTGTCGTTAATATGAGCTGCAATATTTGCATCCTCTATCGATTGTGGTGAAACTTCTACAACATATTCATCAGCAACATGAACTTCTTCAACGGAAAGTGTGATTTCTTCTAAGCCATCTTCCGGCTCAACTGTAATCATATCCTCTGCTTCTTCTTCATTAGATGCCTTTACTTTGGCCATTTTTCTTTCACGAAGGGAGGCTCCATCCATCTCATCTGTTGTTACGACTTCAGGAATATCTACATCAGGCGTGGCCTGATTAATTGGTATCCGAGTCGCCTGTTGTGTTCTTTGTGCGACTGGTCGCTTATTGGCTGGCGAGTCTCCGAGGTAAACCCAAATAATCGCTAAAATAAGAGCGCCTCCAACTAATGCCCAGCGACCATTCTCATCAAAATCCCTCTGCATAGTAAAGAAGACAATAAGGTCTCCGAAGAGCAGAAGTAACACGATAAGTCTGGACAATTTCATGCTGCTCACCTCAAGCCAAACCGCTCACACTCAAGAATCTCACCCCAGTCTGTCAAGTTTTGAAACCAAACTAGTGAGTGCTCTTCGACGGTGTGAATAGGCCTGCTTTTCTTCTAAAGAGATACCTCCGAAAGTGGCGCCATGTGTACTGGTTACACCTATTTCGCCGGCTTGTAAAGCGTTGCCATTTTCATCCAAATCTGCGGGAATAAATATCGGGTCAAAGCCAAAACCCTCTTCTCCATCTAATTGGTGTGCAATTCGGCCAGGACATACTCCCTCTGCGACAATCGTTTGTCCGTTTTGGTAGAGAGCCGCAACTGCTCTGAACTCTGCGTTTCTTAATTTACCATCCATTACCGGGTCTTCACTTTGTAAATGCTCCATTAATTTGAGAATCCCATGAAGCCCTATTGTTTCAAGAGAATAGGATGAATATACCCCGGGAAAACCTTCTAATGCACCAACAAATAATCCTGCATCTTCAACTAATAATTGGTCAGATGGATTTGGTAAATGTGGTATTGCTTGTTCTATTTTAGAAAGTGCGACGATTTCAATATCGTCAGCCTGTGGTTCAATTGCTTCAAACTCAAATTGCTCAACTGTGATTCCAAGGTGAGAAAAATACTCCTTCGCTTCCGCAACTTTACCTGCATTGCTGGTCATGAACCATAAGGTCATGATTGGGCCCTGTGGTATCAGGCTCTTGAGTATGATTGATAGAGCATGCCTTGTGAGAGGGTTTCGTGAATTCATATCTTGCCGTGGCAATAGGCGGTGCAATCGGGGCAACGCTACGCTTTGCAGTATCCGAATGGATTGGGACTCCTCAGGGAACTCTTCTTGTCAATGCCTTGGGGTCCTTACTACTAGGGGTATGTATGGCTGCTCTGGCAAATGAGATGATTTCTAAAGAAATGACACTACTTCTAGGGACTGGAATACTCGGAGCATTCACAACAATGTCTGCCTTCTCGGTAGAAACTATCGAATTGTGGAATGAAGAGCAAACTAAAGCTATTGGCTATGTTTTGATTACAATGATCTTTTGTCCATTACTGGCATATGCTGGATGGAAATCTGTAGAGTTATTGTTTGATTGATAGCATTCGTTCAAGAGCAATTTTCGAACCTTTCTGAATCGATTTTTCTACAATTACCTGGTTAGGTATTTCACCTTCAGCAAGCCGTTCAAGTACATCCATCAAGTAAACTGGATGAATCATATACATCGTCGAGCAAGGGCAAATTGTTGGCTCCAAACACTCAATCTCAAGTTCGGAGTGCTGTGAATCAAGTCTAGCAACCATGTTTATTTCAGTACCAACTGCAATATTCGTTCCAGGTTTTTGTTCAGCAACAAATCTACGAATAAATTCAGTGCTACCATTTGCATCTGCAGCCTGGACTACCTCCATTGGACATTCTGGGTGTACTACGACTAAGCCATCTGGATGTTTATCTCTAAAGGAATCTATTTGCTCGACTGTGAATCGTTTGTGGACTGAGCAAAATCCATGCCACAATATTACTTTTACATCCTCAGGTAGTTCGTTTTCTTGGTCTGGCGTCCATACTGCCATCCTGTCCAAACTAATCCCCATCGAAAGCCCAGTATTTCGTCCAAGGTGTTGGTCGGGGAAAAAGAGAACTGCTCCTTTTGGTCCAGCGCGTTCATACGCCCATTCCAAAACCCCTACTGCATTTGAAGAAGTACAAACAATTCCGCCATGGCTTCCACAAAAATCCTTTAATTCCGCTGCACTATTCATGTAGGTTACTGGAATTAAACAGGATTCGCCTTCTTTTGCAGTGGCTGGGTCACTTAACCCAGAACTCTCTAGAATCTGCTCCCAAGCAATCTCAACATCGTTTAGGGCAGCCATATCTGCCATTGAACATCCGGCTCGCATGTTTGGAAGAATTACTCGCTGTTCATCAGAAGTCAGAATATCGGCAGATTCCGCCATAAAATGAACTCCACAAAATACAATATTCTTGGCTTTGGATTTAGCTGCTAATTCCGAAAGTAAAAACGAGTCACCCAAAAGGTCTGCATGCATTACAATCTGATCTCTTTGGTAATGGTGTCCAAGGATCAATAAATCCTCACCCATTTGTTTTTTCAGTTCGGAAATCCGTTCTGCTATCGCAGATTCTTCAGGACCCATCTCATCGTTGGTGAAGTCGATGGCGCACATAGGCAATGACATGGTCATGGGTGTGCCTCATCAGTCGGTGCAGGCACTCCTTTTTCAACCATACACTACCCCAGGTTATACAATGCAAGCGTGGATACACGGCGAACGACTCCATCTCGGTGCTGAAGCCGAGGTGAATTCTGGCTCATGGTTTGGCCGACCTGCAGTCATGAAAATACGCCAACCAAGAGGATGGAGACACCCTGATTTGGACCGCAGTCTAACAAAAACAAGAATGAATAATGAAGTTAAACTTACTATTTGGTTATCTGGTATAGGGGCGCCTGTTCCTGCGATTTGGGATGTTGATATGCAAGAATCAACGATTATAATGGAAAAAATCGAAGGTCAAACTCTTATCGACATTTTGCATGCTGGAAAGCATACTGATGAACTGCTAAAAAACGTCGGTAAATCAATCCGTATTTTACATCGAAATGCAGTAAACCATGGTGATCTTTCAACAAATAATATACTGATTACAGAAAATGGAGATGCCGTTCTAATTGATTTGGGACTATCATCGAGAGAATATGAATTAGAAGGATTAGGAATCGACTTACATGTACTTCATGAGATTTTAAGGGCAAGCCATCCGAGTATTGGGGATGCGATGGATCTGGTTCTCGAAGGTTACTCGGAACTTGATATTGAACTTGGAGAGCCCGTTGCGGCACCAGGGGGTTTACCTCCAAGTGCAATTGATGTTGTCAAGAGATTAGAGCAAATCATGAAGCGTGTTCGCTATCATGGGGGCTGACTGAATTCGCCTCAAATTGCCTTTGAACTAGGTTAATGAAAACTAATGCGATTATTAGTATCACTCCGAATTGAAGTATATTCGAGGCATACGGCTGTAATTTGGGGTCCTTTTCTTGTACTTCAACACTAATTAGACCATCTCCGTCTATCTGTTGATACACATAATGGCTTTCCAATACCATTGGTGCCCATTGGTCTAAATCATCTGCAGTGAGCTGTGTAGTTAAATTGGATTCAAGTGTGTGAATGTATATTTCACGGTCTGCATCTTTGCCTGTGGAATTTAGTGGATCGAGATTTTGATATGCTGTAAACATCAAGATTCCATAACCCATGTGAGGGTCAAAGACTTGGTTTTTAGGATCTGAAACAATGAAAGAGTCACCAGTGGTGGTATCGAGTAATACCAATCTAGTAGTGGCATTGATGTCAATACTTACTGCTAATTTATTATCAGAAATAGCCACGTCCACAATCGTGGCGTTTTCAATATCAACATTCAAACCTGCCGCTATAAGAAGTTCATCTTCCGTAACACTCGATGTAGCATTTATTTCAATAGCAGCCAAAACATCGTTTTCGACAAAGCCAAAGTGAACTTTGTCAGTATCGCTGGCAAATACCATTACTATTTGGTCACCATTTGATTCAAACAATAAGATTGAATCGTTTTCGGGAACTGATGGCCCGCTCACTTCGTCACCATCTAATTCCCAATAAGTGATCTGACCATCCTGTATGACTGCGAATTTTTCATCAGAAATGAAGCTAAGTTTAGTTGGAGAATCAACTTCCTTTGTTGTCACAATTGATTCTGGATTATTCAAATCAACCAAAACTAACTGTGTCGTATTGGCCATTAAAAGTAAGTCCCCTCGGATATCATATGTTGAATTGCGATCTAGATGTGGTTGGACCACGGTAATTTCAGATTCAAGGTTTGATAAATCATGGACTACAACAATTGCATCTTCACCTTTATCATCCAAGGTAACAAGCCAACCGTCCGCAGCAGCAACTCCTACTGGAGCATCGACTCCTCCTGCTGGAAATGACTGGTGAGTTAGATCCCAAGTAATTACACCTGCCAAAAGGACCATCACGATTGTCAACATAACCCCGGTTTCTTTACTTGTAGGTCGAGAATATCTGGAATATATTTCAGATATATTTTTCTTTATTACTCCAAATGCACGACTAGGATTTGTTAATACTGTAACCAAGCGGGCATTGATAGTTCTCTCGTCAAAAATCTTCCACATAGGGTCTGCCATTTTGTTAGCGAGAGATACTGCAATTGCTGCTACAACCATGCCACCAATAATATCCATGAACCAGTGTATTCCTAGATATACAATACAGAATGCTGTTAATAATACGTAACCAAATACAATTCGACGGTAAATTTTCCATCGTCCATCTGTATCGAAACGAAGTAGGCATAGCCAAACTGCAAATGGGAACCCAATATGCAAACTAGGCATTCCATTTGTAAGAGGGTCGATTCGATGGAACCAATCATTAATCTCAGGAGTATGATTGTATGCAAGTGTTTCCATTCCGGGAATATAATTTCCTGTCACATGTACATTGAAAAACAGATAAAATGGAATCGCTAAGAGATATACCCAGAAGATTGTCAAACTGATTCTATCTGCAATATAACGGTCATCGAAATATGCAAAGTAGAAGATTGAAACATAACAGATAACCATGAAACCTACAATGTAGTAGTGGGTCATGAAGGAAGTCAACCAATCTGCCATGAATGTCTGTTGTACCCACAAAACCATGTCTCCTTCAATAGCATAAATCCACGGAGTCATATTGAGCATTCCTCCAGTGTTAGCCATCAGTATACGGTCGATTTCATCGAGGAAATCTTTCGCATTGTAGATTAGCAATACGATTGCAAGATGTAACCAATATCGTCGTAAAAAGTCAATGAAACCATGTAAAGTAACCTTAGCCCAAGGTGGCTTTACCACCGGCATAAGCAGTACTCCGATGGTCAAAGCGGAAATCAACCAAGTGACATATATTCCCTCCATGGTAAGACCTCCAATTAATCTCGTGACAATACTGCATACAAGTGTATTACTGAGATAAATACACCCTTACAGGGTGTTTCACCATGCTCCGTGGACATAGGATTTGCCATTATCTGGGTCTTTTCTCTCGCCAATACGCCAGATTCGTTCAAACCTATGAATTCCAGATGAGCACCCGGTTGACCATTCAAATGCAAGTGCGTAGTTTCCCACCGGACGGACTGTCGGTTTCTCACGTGGCAATCCCTCTACACTACGGCGTAAGATCAGAGATGTTTCGTCGTCATTACGTTGTGGTCCACAATTTGCACATGGGCAGGCATGACGTAAATCATCGTAAGTTACCTCATGCTCAGTGCCATCAGCCCAGGTGAGATGCATATCCGTATCTCTTCTTTCTAAGCGTTTTAATTCTGGAACCGCCATCAGCAATCCCTCAAATAATTTCTAAACTGCTTCCTGCTGAATCGGTTTCTACTATAGTTTGAATTTGGGTAACTACTTCGCCAAAGGCAATTGAAGAAGAACCTTCAGGTTCAGAAACAATACGATGAACTCCATCATCTCCGCCTCTTACAAATCCTGGGTCGAATGGGATCTTTCCTAAGAATGGAACTCCGAATTCGATTGCTGTCTTTTCCCCACCGCCGGCTTTGAAAATATCCAATGTGCCGGACCAATTTCCATCGCCATCTGCAGTTATTGCAATGGTCTTACCACCTGGTGCGGCTAGTTCAAGTTCTACACCAGCAGGCGCTTTGCCACGAATTGTATAGCCGCTCATATTCTCAATAACTCCGATTACATCTACTTTCAATGAGTTTGCAAATGTTATGGATTTCCGAGAATCCATCAAAGCTACATCTTGCGGAGTTGTAACGATAACCATTCCATCGATATCAGGTAAATTTTGGGCCACAGTCAATGGCTCATCTGATGTACCTGGTGGGAAATCGATAATCAGATAATCCAAATTACCCCATTCTACATCGCCAATGAATTGCTGAATTGCACCTAACTTGATAGGGCCACGCCATACTACTGGTGTATCTTCATCTTCTAGTAAGAAGGCCATGGAGATTACTTTTACTCCGAGGTGCCCTTCTGCTGGATGTATTCTTCCAGCTTCAACATTTAGGCGACGTCCATCTAGTCCCATCATCTTTGGAACGTTCGGGCCTGTAATGTCAATATCTAGTAAACCAACTTTGAGGCCCTGTTGGGCCAGTGAAAGTGCAAGGCCTGTAGCAACTGTAGATTTACCTACGCCACCCTTGCCAGAGAGTACCATAATCTTGTGTTTAATCGCCTTACCCATCTCTGAAATCGCCATCTTGCGTTTCATTTGATTGTAAGCGGCTTCCATCTTCTTTTGGTCCTCAGGTGATGGTGAAGCCGGAGCGTCTCCGGGGAGGTTGACCTTAACGGGTGATTCAGCCATTGATTGACTCGGCGAGCGCCCTATACTTCAACCCTTTTTCAGTTAGTAATTGCAACAAAATTGCACCGGTGACCCATATTGCAATTTCCCAATTCTCATTCATGCCTGCATAAGCCCAACCTAAACCTGCACTCAAAGCGACTACTGGAAGTCTTGCATGCTTCACATCTCCTTTCAAAAAATGTATACATAAACCAGCAAGCATTGTTTGTAATGTGATTATTGTTGCAATTATTCGAAACATAATTTCCCAATCATTTGCAGCAGCCACGATATGTGCGGAAAATAATGCAACATATATCACAGTATAAACGAGAATTGGTTTCCACATCTATTGATGCTACATGCCATTGGTTCATATGTCTCTTCTATCCACGGAATGCCATGCGTCTACTCTTCATATGTGTTGGAAACACCTGCCGATCACAAATGGCCGAGGGTATTGCAAGAAGCCTTGGTCATGAAACTGCTAGTGCCGGTACACACCCTGGCAATAATGTTAGTATCAATGCATTGAAGATCCTAGAGGCCAAGGGAATTAGTACAGATGGACTTCATCCAAAATTAGTTGATGATATGGATTGGCAATCTTTTGATATGGTAATTTCAATGGGTTGTGGCGTACAATGTCCTTTGATTCGAATCGACCAAGACTGGGGTCTTGATGATCCAGTAGGTGGTACACTAGAAATGTTCGAGACTTGTGCTACAACTATTGAAGAAAACATTAGAAATCTCTAGTTTAGAACTTCCCCCCACATATCCAACCCCGCTAGTATCCCCACCGGGAGAAACTTCATACCTGTCCAGATTTGGATTATGTTGATTACAAATTAAAATAAAACGATTTATTCCGATATGTTTCTCAGATTATTTGAGAACCAATTTCACGTCCATTTGACAAAGACAAAATTTGATGGGTTGACATCCCATTGGGAATATGGATGTAGAGATTCGCATCAATTCCATGGGTATCAAGGTGCGGCGGGCCACATTCACCTGCAGCTCCACCGGGGCTCGTTTGTGTTCCTCCATCAAGAGTGAAGAAATATCTTCCACCCGGTTGGAAATTATCCACACTGGTAAATCCAGGGGTATCGGGTCCATCTGTTCCAAGTTCCCATACATAGATTGGTGAGCCACCTTGGGAGTCACCTAAAGCCGCCGAACGATAATGGAATGTGCCATCTGGTTCGGTGCAGGTTAAGACATATTTTACATCTAATCGAGCCACTGGTTCTCCAGCAGCGCCAAACTCCATCATGAATAACATATCATCTTGGTTATCATAAACCCAGGCCCCAGTAATAATTACAGAATTAGCATAATCCCTACGCACATCTTCTGCGGTATTTTCGGTGTGTTGAGAGATTTTTTCGGTTATGCTAATCAGTGTAAATGATATGATTGTGGCGAGTAAAATCATCGCGATAAAAACGATTAATGCGCCGGTTCCAACCGAACACTCATCATCAGATTTTAGTTTGTATCTACGTATGTTAATCCCCTCAATTTAAGTCCTTACCTTCGTAAGGAGAAGTACCTATATCCAGTCGTTTCTCTAAAGTTCGTCCTCGGTCAACAATAACGACTAATTTTGCTTCGTCAATTTCCTCTATGTTGCAAGTTTCTAATTGGATAATCATTCGGTAATTTACCCCTGGTTCAAAATCAACTAAAGGTAAAGCAGTCAGCCCATCGCCATCCAAAGTTGTGGCTGTGGAAAAATCACCTTCGTCGAACTGAACAGTTGATTTTACTCCTTGATTAGGAGGCACACATAGCAAAATCCATGATACATCCTCGTCCGGAACAGGGTTTTCTACATATGGAAGTTCAAACACGAGGTGAAGTTCATCGTCAGCTCCCAAACTATGTATTTCCAAAATAACTACATTCACTATTCCGTTAAGGCTTGGATAGTTTTGCTGGGCATCGGCTTTGGATTTTGAGAATACATTTCCACTGACTCCAATTATTATTGAAGAAATTATTGAACTTGCCAAAACGATTGTAATGAAGATGATCATTGCACTTGTGCCGACCTCGGCATCTTCGGACTTTGTTCTGCGATGCATCATTGTCCCAATACCCTTAGTAAATCGGATGCAATTTAAACTATCGCGGAGATGTTACTGCCATATGTATCCTCCCGCAACTATTGTGTAAAGAAATCAAGGGCAAATATTGATTCAATACTCTTAGAATTATGCTAAAATATATTCATAAAAAGATTAGTCAAATTCAGCAGTAGGTAGAAAATTGATTCGTAAATGGGCCACTGAATATAGTTAGAGTGCGAGAGCCGGGACTCGAACCCGGGTTCAAGCGTTGGCAACGCTCGGTGATAACCACTACACTACTCTCGCAAGTGTAACCTTCGGATTGGACGGGGGTATAAACCGTTGTCGATTCAACAAACTGCTTGTTTCAAACGTCGCCAAAGCCACCAAGGCCGCCTTCTTCGTCAGAACCCCGCATGATGTAAATTACAACACCAATAATCACTAGAATACCGAGTCCTCCAAGAGCAACATAAGTCATTGTGCTGCTTGAAGGGCCGGATGTTGAGGCTGGATTTTCGTCCTCTTCCAACATGATTGGAACTGATTCCATAGAAGATTGGGAACCATATGAATCCATAGCCTTCACTAAAAGTTCATGTGTTCCTAATGCAATATGCTTCTTGATTAAGACCTGTTTCGTGTACGTCCCATCGCCATTTGAGGTCATGACAAACCAGGTGTTGGATTGGCCCGGGGGGGCAAGAATTCCCAGTTTGACCTTTACCCAATTCAGTCCATCATAATCCATTACCGAAATTGTCAAATTATATTCAACATCCTCTCCGCCCATCTCGATTGTTCTCAATTCGCCTACATCAATTTGAGGGGGTTCATTCATCACATTAATCGAAATATCTTCATCATATTCGGATGGGATGTGATGCTGGCCTGAGACGAGGGTTCTTTCAACGGTAATTGCTGATTCAAATTCATCGACCATTCGAATCTTCAAGATGTGCTCCCCGGGGCTCATTCCGGTTGGAATTATTATCTGTCCAGCCCATATGTCGCCTACTCGCTCTAATTCTAACAGCCCACTGCCATATTCTCGCATATCGACAGAAACTGATGATACACCATGTCCATCAATAACTTCAGCATTTACAATCATCATTTCACCACGAGAAATGATAGTTGGCACCATTTGAATTGAAGTTAGTCGTGGTGGTTGATTCAGAACTGTAATGTTAGCTGAGTCATTATCACTTGCATCAAATACATCTGTAACTCTGACATTAATTGGAAGTTCACCAAATTCTAATCCTGGCACGGATAGATTCACAGTCCATATGTCATCGCCGATGATTCGATCTCCATCCAGGCCCTTATCGTTGAGATTTATCCAATCTGTACCACCGATTGACTCTGTATCGGCAACTACGCTGGCGATATTGAAATCAATATCAGATACTGTGACTTCAAGATAACTAGGTGCTCCATTCTCACCAGTGACAACTCCATTTGCTAATACGATATCTTCAATGCTAGGTTCATGATTATCATGAACTGAAATAATCGAAGGCGATAGTACGCGATTTACAGATTGGCTCTCCGTTAGATTAACCAGTTGTTCATCTTCACCAAATTCAACTTGGAATGCTCTATTTATTGCAACATTTAGACCGGACAATGGTCCATCAACAATCAGGTTACCATTTGCTGTACCGGTTACATCAATCGAATATACACCTGTCCAAGCAACCGTATCAACCATATGTCCATCCATTGGTATGGTTTGTAATTCACCTGCTGTAACTGTAAGTTGCATTCCTCCTTGGTGGTCGAGAGTAAAGGTATCACCTGTTGCTGCATCGATTGGAGAGAATCCCGATTCCCGGCTAACTGTAGCATCGCCAATTCCTTCTTCAACAGATGGGGCTTCAGGGTTTATTTGAATTGGCGAATTAGCATGGACTTCATCTCCGCTGCTTGGGTCTGGCCCAGTTTGACTCCAAACTGTTCTGATAGTTCTGTTGTCCCAATCGGATTGAATCGCATCATATGACCATGATTCGTTGTGGTGGGCTCCGACTCCTAAATCGGAATTTGGCAATGCGGTAATTCCAGTTAAATTGAACCAATCTTCCTGGTGAACAATGATTACATCATACATTACGCCGGTGGAATTAGCTTCACTGTGATCATTATTTTCGATAGTTCTGACAACTCCAAACGTTCCTTGGGCATCACCGGTGATGATTCCGTCAACATGTAAGTCATCAACCGTAACTAGGCCATCTTCCTGCTCTTGATGAAAATCATAAATCGTACCATTAATTTGCACGCTCGCATTTTCATCTTCACCCGAAAACCCGAAGGTTCCGTGACCAATCATTCTGTTGAGATGGCCTACTCTCACCCCATCTTCCCATCGGTCAACCGATTGGAATGTATCTAGTGAAATATCCATTCTACTATCATTGGTATCAAGAATTAAGTCCGCAGTAGCTTCAAATTGTGTATTCGATAATCTACGAGTTCCATTTGAATCCCATGTTTCAATGAGTAATACTGCTAGTTCTCCAGAGAGATTCATCGATTCATCTTCATCTTCTGAAAGAACTGAAATAGTCCCGTTCGCTTCTAATCTAAATCTTTCATCGACGATGCCGTCAACCATTGAACGATTAATCCAAGCATCACTTACAGTTCCTTCGATGTCGACATTGCCTTCGTCGCCATCATTTGCTACGCCTATTGTCCCGCTACCACGTGCATCGAAGACTTGTGCTACCATGATTCCGTCTACAGTGGTTTCATTTTTCCAAACAGAATCTAGTTCAAGCAGCATTGAAATTCCGCCATCTGCTGTGTTGGAAAGAATAAGTAAAGTTCCATCACCCATTTCCCAAGATTCCAGAGTATTTCCAATTCGTTGCTGCCATCCTTGACCATCAAACTCTAGGATATACTTCTGCGAGCCATTTTCATTTTCCCACTGCTGGTCCATTTCCCAATGTGAATCAAGAGTTACTTCGTGGTCTGCTAAAGGTTGGCCCCAAAGACCAACTGTGACAATACGTGATACATTTCCCGCATTTACTGTAATTGTATCTCCGTGAGAAAGTGAAGTATTCAAAACAATTCGAAGGTCGTCCCCTGTCGTATCATAAATCAATCCAACATCTAATTCAATTCCATCGTGTAAATGATTAACACTAACCTCTGCGAGATTTACTTCTCCAGTGACAATATACGCATGGTCTCCAGTCCAGTCCACATTAATGGTGACTGGTGAAACTTCATCTGCATTTACAATAGGTAGTGTTGAAGCCAAAAAAAGCACTACTAGCAGACCGGCCCTTGCCTTCATGTTACTGTGGTATACCTGCTACTCTTCAAGACTTGTGGGGGTCTGTTCATCCCCAATGGTCTGAAGTGAATGCATTAGGGTTGGTTGGTTTATCGCCATCGCGCATCCAAATTCCACCGCCGTCACCATATACATCGCCGAATGGATCAACTTCCACTGGTTGGGTTTTACGAGACATGTATGCTTCAACACGCTCACGTAGTTCTGGTTTGAAGCGCCAGTAGTGAATCCTCCATTCACGGCCATCCCATAGGGTGGTTTCCTCAGACTCAGTAGTCAGTAAATCGTAATCTTGGAACATGTAAAACAAGTTGCGGTCAGTCGGTTCGAGAGCATTATCGATGATTCGGTCATAGAATCCAAAGAACCCAAGTGCGTGTTCAGCCATGCCACAAGCGACCTCTGGGTCCATCTCCATATCGATATGTTGGCGAATAGCCTGTGTTAGTTCTGCCATTGTCATTCCCATCTAATCACCGCCGCGCTGGAGTATATGCCGGGACATTTTACTCCGCTGCGTACTAATATGTATAGGTCGAGGTCCCTAATTAACACATCGCTCATTTTGGGGTAATAGAGGACTTCAAAGGGTAAATCCTCCCCCGGAGACACATGGATGAGGTGTTTTGCGAGGGTAATTTCCTCGGATTACCCAATGTGAAGGGTAATCCCGATATCATCATAGCATCCATCCCATATGAACTTACAACCTCATATGGACAGGGTACTGCCGATGGACCTGCCGCTTGTATTGAAGCTTCAGGTCAAGTAGAATTGTACGATGATTTGCTAGGCAAAGAGCTTCCTGCTGGCGCAATAATTCATACCATCGAACCATGGAATGGCGAAGGAGATACGCTCCAAGAACAACTCGATGGAATTGGCAGATACGCTTCCCAACAATATGCACGTGATGCTTTTCCAATATTTCTTGGAGGGGAACATGGAATACTACCCGGTATTCTCAGAGGCTGTCCTGAAAAAGTAACTCTCGTTCAAATCGATGCACATGCAGATTTGCGCGATGAACTTGACGGCGAGCCTTATTCCCACGCATGCGCTATTTCCAGGTCCCTAGACGAAGGCGTATTATCTGTCCATCAAGTAGGAATAAGAGCGTATTCGAAACAAGAGTCCGATTACATAGAGAGTGACGAGCGCATCAATACTTGGTTTGCTAAAGATGTGATGAGTCCTTGCACAGGTGCAAAGGCTTGGGATGGTTGGCTTGAATCAATTTCAAAAATTGAAGGTTGTGTACATCTCACAATTGATATCGATGGGCTAGATGGTTCATTAGTTCCCGCTACAGGAACACCTGTCCCGGGAGGTCTTTCATTCTGGCATGTAGTTCAAACCATTGAAACTCTCTTTAGTTCATGTAATGTAATCAGTGCTGATGTTAATGAGATTGTAAAACAAGAAGATACACCTCTCACTCAGTTTACCGCAGCAATGATTGCGACCAAAATTACTGCTGCTGCGATTGCAAAAAGGGGCTGATTAGATGGCACATGGCGCACACATCATGCTCGATTGCACAGGTGCAGTCGGAATAGATGGGCCATGGATGCTATCTTTAATGGAAAATGCAGTTGATGCATCAGGGGCCCGTCGCGTTCATTCACATGTTGAACACTTTGACGGAAGCGTATCTCCATTAGGGTTTGCAGCGGTTGTATTGCTTGATGAAAGTCATGTCAGCGCACATTGCTATTCAGAAAGTGGTTGGCTTGCTATTGATGCGTTTACTTGTGGTGGAACCGACCCTGCAAGAATCATTGAGATGATAGAAAAGGAGTTGCAAGATAATTATCCTAACATGAATATCAATCGTAGAAAGCGAGTAGAAAGATTCCTTACTGAACCTGTAAATGGTGGTGTACGAGGTTTCGTTGATCGGCATTTCAATCATTTCAACGCAGGTGCTCTTCGAGATTGCGCACGTTCATTAGACGAATTCCTTAGAGACGGTGGCCGCCTAATGGTTACACTTGCTGGAGCTATGAGTACTGCAGAAATCGGTTGTTCTCTTGCACCGATGATTAGAGCAGGGAAAATTCACGCAATAACTTGTACAGGGGCGAACCTTGAGGAAGACGTATTCAATTTAGTTGCAAACTCACACTACGAAAGAATTCCAAACTGGAGAAATATATCAGAACAGGATGAAGCAGATTTACATTCGAAAGGATTCAATCGTGTCACAGATACTTGTATTCCCGAAGAAGAAGCAATCCGCCATATCGAGGATAAAATTCTGAAACAATGGCAAAGTGGTCCTGCATTCCCGCATGAACATTTGATGGCTATCCTCGACGACCTTGAGGCGGATATTCCAAGAACTGATTCCTGGCTGATAGCGGCTAGAGATGCAGGAATACCGGTCTATGTCCCAGGTTGGGAAGATTCAACCCTTGGCAATATCTTCGCAGCACATTGTATCAAAGGTGATGTTGAACAAAGTGCAGTCAAAGGCGGTATCGACTACATGATGCACTTAGCTGATTGGTACATGAATGCTGAACACCCAATCGGCTTCTTACAAATCGGAGGAGGAATCGCTGGAGATTTCCCAATCTGCGTAGTTCCAATGCTAAGACAAGACATGCAAGAAAAAGCACCACTATGGGGTTGGTTTGCCCAAATCTCAGAATCCACGACCTCTTATGGAGGCTATTCTGGCGCTCCACCTAGTGAGAAGATCACATGGGGTAAATTGGCACCAGGTACGCCTATGCATATGATTGAGTCAGATGCAACAATTGTGGCCCCGATTTTATTCTCATATATCCTCAATTAGGATTCATTTCTTGAATCAGTAAAATTGACTTCTGAATTTAGGGACGAAAATCAATGCCGCTAACATAGCGGTCATCCCTGTCCAAAGAATGACATCGAATACTGGGAAGGGTGCGCTCCCCCATTCAACACATTGCTCCCACCCGAAGGAGTCAGTCTCCCATTTGTTACATTCATCTCCATCTTCACTAGCCCACGCTATAAACGTCATTATCAAAGAAAGTACAGATACCACAGAACAAACAATTAATGCAAAGAATCTACCTTTAGACATCTGCACTCCAAAGTATATGCCTGTGGAATATATTGCTAACATTACAAATCCTATCAATATAACAAAGATTCCAATCCCACTTTCAACAGCACCACCGGTAGCATCGCTAATATCGCTTTCAACCGAGGACAAAAATAACCCACCAAATATCATGAACAGTGATAATACTGCATAAATCCCCATTACAATTGAAAATATTACTCCTGCTGTTATTCTAAGTGTGGGATTATCTGAATACTCAACTAAGATTGTATTTGGAGTATTTGAGATTCTATTCATGGCCGGAGTATAGTCTTCCTCTTCCTCTTCCTCTGTTCCCCATTCGAACTCCCCGTCACAATGCGGGCAATCGAAAAGCCCAGATGCATCATCGTCCAATTCAATATCTTCATCGCAATATGGACACTCAATTACTGCCATCAATCTAAGTAACACCATCCATGATATAACACCTGTCCCGTCAATAACCAAATATTACAGCAGGTTGATGACTGGCTGACTCTTGGCCCTCATATGCGTCGTGCTATAATCATGCTCGGGGTTCTGCTTTTCGCAGGATTCTCTGGTACCGTGAGTGCACAAATACCTCCGATTGTAAACGACCATTGGTATCACAATCATACAACTCTAACAGTTGATGTACAAGCTTGGGCAAGTGATTATCCTGAAATTGTCGACCTTACCAGTGCTGGACAAACCGAATTGGGGAGGGAGTTGTGGGTAGTGAGGCTCTCGGATTGGGCTGTAGAGACCAAAGAAGATGGGACTCCAAAAGATATGGTATACATTGATGGTGGCCACCATGGAAATGAACATCTAGGAACCGAACTAGCATTCCTTGTTGCTCAGTACTACATCGAAGGGTGGGCAGATGGTGAAGAAGAAGCAATTCGAGTTTTATCTAATACGGAAATTCATGTTCTCATCATGCTCAATGCTGATGGAAATGACTTAGATACCCGATGGAATGTTAATCAAATCGATTTAAATCGTAATTATGCACACAGATGGGATGAAAATGAAACCCAATCAGGTCGTGGCGGACCCTTTAGTGAATCTGAAACATTAGCCAATTCCGAATATATGAATACCTACATGAAAGATGCAGATCTCTACATCACAATGCATACTGGCGTTTGGATTATGTTGTATCCCTGGGGGTACATGCCTGACCAACCAGTAGACTGGGAACTGTTTCATTTCATTAGAGACGATGTTCATGATTCACTGTCTGAGATTCCAATTCGTAATGCAAATCAAGGACTGTATCCTAACCGCGGGACTAGTAGAGATTATGGCTACGGGATTATGGGATTCCCTACATTCACCTTTGAAACCGATGATGAACAATGGGCTCTTGGCTCGATTGAATCTCTAGACTCACGAATGGCAGAAGAGCTTGATGTGATGCGTTATTTGATTGACAATGTGTGGTATTGGAGAGCACGTCTGATTCTAGATTCATTCAACTTGGATGGAGATGTAGTTAATTTTGAAGTTACTAATCTAGGCCGAGCAAGCACAAGAAATGCAACTTTACAATATCTTGTTGGGGAAGAAGTCGTTTGGGAATCAAATAATTTCACGATTAATGCAACAAGTTCGAAGAGTGTATCTACATCTGGGTTTGACAATGAAGGTGGAGAATGGAGATTTTCCTATCAGAAACGATTGATCAATTCAGCTGTGTGGGTAAATGAAAGTGTGGATGTAGGAGATTACGAAACCGGCTTCTTCGCTCAATCTATGGCATCATTAGTTTGGGCTATGCAAGTGGGAGCGATCCCATTGTTTGTTATTGGCTTTGCATTTTGGTGGTCAAGAGAAGAAAAACCATTCTATCTTGTCGACGAAATACCATTAGAAGCAGAATTGATTGGGTGAGCCTAGTTGGGCGCATCTTCAAGAGCAAGGTACCATTCCCCCGAATAGGTGAGCCAATGAAGGTAAACGTAAACACCAATGAAAACATCAACGGAACTCTAGTACTTCCATTGTGGCAAGATAGCAGAAATATGGTTGCTGGAAGTGAGTCTGGATTACATAGAGGACTCAAAACTCAGATAGAAACAATTCTAGAAGATGGAGATTTCAAAGCTAAATCTGGCTCTGCAATGACTCTTGCTGGTACAGAAGGTGGTAAGGCACTACTTGTCGGGCTAGGTAAGGAAGATGAAGCAACCCTTCAATCAATGAGGGAGTCTGGAGCAAAGGTTACTGCAAGCCTTGCTAAAATTCATGGCAAAACATTGACCGTCAAGTTCCACGGAATGGAAGATGCTCACATGGGAGCATTTGTTGAAGGAATGATTCTCAGAGATTATTCATATGATCATTACAAGTCGAAAGACGAAGATTCAGATGATACCGAGATTACTGTTAATGTCACATGCGAAGATGAAAAAACCGAGGTTTTGGCCAAGTCGGCTGAACTTTCATCCGCAGTTGCAACCGGGGTCTACCTAGCAAGAGACTTAGGAAACGCACCTCCTAATGACATGTACCCAATGGCATTCGCAGAACAAGCAAGAGAATTTGGCATAATGCACGACAATGTCAATGTCAGGATCATCGCTTACGATGAAGCACGTACTTTAGGAATGGGCGGATTAGTCGGTGTAGGAATGGGATCATACCGAAAGCCATGTATCGTAATCTTCGAAATCAACCCAGACAAGCCTGGCCCAAGTCCTTGTATTGTAGGGAAGGGAATTACATTCGATACAGGTGGTATCTCAATCAAACCATCTCCTTCAATGGACGAAATGAAGTATGATATGCACGGTTCTGCTACAACATTCGGTGTCATGCAGGCTCTAGTCGCTAGTGGGCATAAGGACCGTGTCATCGGTCTAACATGTATGGCCGAAAATATGCCATCATCTAACGCTCAACGCCCGGGAGATGTCATTACCACCTATTCTGGTAAAACTGTTGAAGTTCTAAACACAGATGCAGAAGGACGCCTAGTCTTGTCTGATGGCCTTTGGTATGCAGGAACTGAACTAAACCCGTCTTACATGATCGACTTGGCAACACTCACAGGCGCTTGTGTAGTCGCACTTGGTCATGAGGCTAGTGGACTATGGTCCAACAATGATGAACTTCTAAACAATATCAAAACCGCTGGAGAACATTGTGGTGAAATCGCTTGGCCAATGCCTTTGTTCAAAGCATTCGAGAAGGAAATGACCGATTCTAAGATAGCTGATGTTAGAAATCTCGGTGCAGGACGCTGGGGTGGCTCAAATACCGCTGCTGCATTCCTAAAGCAATTCGTTCCAAACATGGAAGGAACCGACGAACAAATCCCTTGGGCTCACCTCGATATTGCAGGTACCGCATGGGGTGCTAAGACTAACAAGTTGGTCAAGAACGGAGCAACAGGAATCCACGTTAGGACTCTTCACCACTTGATTACTGGACAGTAAGTTACTGTGTGAAGTGTAGAATCGCTTGACGGGTAATATCCATTACCAAATCGATTTCTTCGCTTGTAATATGGAAATGTGGTGTGTAGCGCAACGCGTTTACTCCTCCGTGTATTACTCCAAGTCCGTGCTTTCGACACCAGACTTCCACTTCATCGAAACCAACAACTGTTAGTTTGCTTGGCTCTAACTCTGCGGAGAGCAATAGTCCCGTACCTTGGACTTTGATAATAGTCCCTGGTATTTCTTCTGATAGTGCGTTTAGTTTCTCAACAAATTCTTTACCTCTATCGCGAATATTCTGTCGCATTTCTGGTGTAATTCTCTCAAGAACTGCAACTGCTGTTTCTAATGCTCTTGGATTGGTAGTCATTGTATTCCCATAAATTCCTACAACATACAACTCTGCTGCTCTCTCATTCATTCCAAGTACAGAAAGCGGATATTGTCCAGCATTCAATGCCTTGGACCATGTTTCAAGATCAGGAGCTTCTGCGTCTTGGAATCCAGCATAATCAACAACTGAAAGGGTTCCTTGCCCACGAATTCCTGCTTGAATTGAATCGATAATTAGCATTGAGCCATGTTCGTTGGTTAAACTTCTAGCAACATCATAGAATTCTCTATCGATACATTGCCCGGGATTTCCTTCCCCCTGCACCGGTTCAATCGCCATCGATTCGATGAAGTAACCATTTGTATCTGCATCTTTGAAAGCAGCACGCAAAGCAGCAATATCATTTGATGGAACTAAAACCAGATTATCTCTTTCTGAAAATGTCTTCAAGTTATTATCATACGAACCCATACAAGAATGAGATATTTGTGCAGGCCTATCTGTTCTACCATGGAACGCACGCTCTATTGCAAGTAGTTTGACTGGCTTACCTTCATGACGACCACCTGGCCCCGTCATTCTTTTGGAATTAACATCTGAAATTCTTAAAGCGACTGTTACCGATTCAGAACCAGAATTCATACATATAAATTTTGAAAATGGGCAACTTCCTCTAGTATGGCCCAATTCATTTCGAAGTGCTGCGGCTAAACGCGCTTGACTAAATGATGGAGTCATGACGTTTGCCATTACATGATTTTCACTCATCTTTGAAATTATTTCGTCTGGCCCATGGCCAATGCCTAGCATACCATATCCACCATTATCGTGCAATACTGAACCATGGGCAGTTACAATCCAAGGACCGCGACCTGCTAACGCAACGTAAGGGTTTACAGTTGCTGGAGCATAGAAATTTACAAAATCGGCTTGTAGGTGCTTGACTAATTCCCCTTCATCCATCATCAATTCATCTGATGAAAGTTGATTTTGCTTCGAGGAAGCCTCTTCAATCGCTCTAACAATTGTCGAATCTCGACTCGCAAAATCTAGAATTACGCTATCTGGCAGACCTACTGTTTCAGCCTCTCCACTGGAGGCACGCATCTGGTTTAGTAATGCAAGTACATCCGCCATGAACAAAAGGCATCGCAGGCGTATATTCAACCTTGTCCTTTCAATGTGTTAAATAAATAATAATTATAAGAGCCAGAATGCACAAAAGGATATTTCAAAGTATCAATAATAATGTGAAATAGGGGATTTAGTGAATAACTATTCCTTGCAGGAACGGCCATGGCGAATGAGGCTAAAATAGACCATTCCTCACTAGATCATGGATTTTTTCAATTTACCTTCCCTCATACATGGAAGTCAATTATTCCATGGATAATCGCAATACTGCTATATTCAGTGGCTGGATTTCTTATCATTTACAGTTTTGATATTCCAGATGTTCCTCCAATTTCTGAAGGTGTAAGAATAGATTCATTGGATGAAATACAAGAAGATGACCAAGTATCACTGAGTGCTGGATGGGAAAACCAAGGTGATTCGGCAAATTTTGTCATAATGGATGTGGTAATTGAAAGTGGTACTCTCGTCCATGGATATTGGGAATATGATTCCGATGGCGAAAATTGTTCAGATTATGTTGATATTATCAAAGAAACTTTGACGGTTTATCCAAAATCCGGGAGTGGGCAAGAAAGTTTTTCCATTAATTGGAATGATGAAATAGGTGCAGAAGTGGATACCATAAGTCGAAATTGTGATACCGGATATGAGGATTGGTTTGTTAACGAAGGTGATACGATTGAAATTTTTATGATGGAACATGATGATGCCCTCACGATGCTTTCAGTCGGTGCTGAAGGCTTGGATGCACCTGAGCGAACCGAACGTGAAGATTCACAACGAGTGGCTTTACTGATTATTATTGTCGCATCAGTAATAATGATGATTACAACTCCAACTTCTCTATCTGATGACATTAAAAAATTACGTAACAGGTGGGGTAATCTACCATTTGTACATGGCAAACCCGGTGAGTTAGAATCAGCGGAGGGCCCTGTACGCCAGATAGATAATTCCGATTGGGTTTTACCTCCACCTGGATTTGAAACTTGGCCAGATAATCCATAT
>JABIGM010000022.1 GCA_018650165.1 Methanobacteriota archaeon | reverse complement strand
GTGGCTTGCTACTTCGATGTCGTCTCTTCCTATCCTGGGTCTGCAGCAGGACCCAAGGGTGGGGTTGTTCGCCCATTAAAAGGGATCGTGAGATGGGTTTAGACCGTCGTGAGACAGGTTTGTTGCTTGGTGGTTGAAGTGTTTAGTGTCTGATGGAAGAGGCCCTTTAGTACGAGAGGAACGAGGGCTTGGGGCCACTAGTTTACCAGTTGTCTGACAAGGCAATGCTGGGTAGCCACGCCCTGATGGATAAGAGCTGAAAGCATCTAAGCTCGAAGCCACCCCATAAACGAGACACATTTTTCATTACTCGTAGAAGACGAGATTGATAGACTGCGGATGTAAGCACGAAGCTTCGGCGACGTGTTCAGTCCAGCAGCACTAATTATGATGCAACTACTTTTTGTGTATGCACCGCACCGGCGAGTGCCCTTCATTCATAAGTTCATGCCAATTCGAGAAGCGATCCAAACGCTGGATCGCATCCACTTCCGATTCGAAGGAAGATGGGTGCACGGTCATAGCGGTGGTGTTTACCCGGTCCCATCCCGAACCCGGAAGTCAAGCCCATCTGCGTCATTTCTGGTACTGTGGTGCGAGAGCCCACGGGAACGATTGTCACTGTGCCCCTCTTCTTTCTCTCGGAGAATTTTCCCCGCAGCTGCTCTTCGGAGTGGCGATTTGGCCGCATTCCGCATTGCGGAGTGCGGCCTTTTTCCATTTTCAGATTCAAGGCTCCGAAGGAACCATGAACCCCACCACAAACACAGAGTTGAAGAACATGCCAATTGCAACGAGCGATATTCTTGGGTCAGACCAAGTCGGAATCTATCTCTCAGTTTGTGGTAACGTTGTTTTTCATCCACATGAACTCAGCGAAGAGGCACTTAATCGAATAGATGAGTGTCTTGGTCTAGAGCGACACCCACTTTCAATAGGCGGATCTACACTAGTTGGTGCGCTGGTTACTGGAACTTCTAAGGGACTAGCTGTGGCAGATATTGCTACTGCTGAAGATGTTGATACTTTGACTGCTTTTGGTGATGTTGTTGTAATGGAAGGTGGGGTTAATACCGCAGGTAACTTGCTTCTTTGCAATGAATTTGGTGCAATTGCTTCACCTTCAATTCCTGAAGACGGCGTGGAAATTATTTCTCAAGTTCTTGGAGTTCCTATCGCAGTTTCTTCAATAGCTGGTGAGGCGGTTGTCGGTTCACTCGGCATCGCTAATGACCAGGGAGTTTTATTACACCCAGATGTCATGCCGGATGAAGTAAAACTCATCGAAGAGGTTCTAGGAGTTGCTCCGATGGTTGGAACGGTTGCCTTCGGTTCACCTTATGTTGGTGCAGGTTTAGCGGCTTCAAATAATGGTGTAATCGCTGGCCGTGATACAACTGGACCTGAGTTGAATCGTATCGAGGATGCCCTCGGTTTGATTTGAAACCGTGTGCCAATGTTGAAAGGCGTGACGCGCAGGCCATGTGGCATGGGAGAGTGTCTCTATTCCGGCAAGGTCAAAGAAGTCTGGTCAACTGATGACCCAGATATTCTTGAATTTCGATATACAAATCAAATATCAGTATTTGATCAAATCATTCCTTCACTGATTCCTCGAAAGGGTGAGTCGCTAAACAGAACTACCTGTCACTGGTTTGATTTGGTTGAAAAGGAAGGCATTTGCAGGACTCATATTGTTGAACGTAATGCAACTGACAGATGTCTTGTCCGCCGTGTGGATATTTACAGAGAGCCAGGGATGACCCCTCGTGATGGGGAATGGGTATTTGTTCCTCTAGAGATTGTTTGTCGCCATTATTTAGCGGGTTCTGGATGGAGGCGGTATAAGCGTGGTGAACTGAGTTCCAAAGAATTAGGGTTCCCGGAAGGGACTGTTCTTGAACAAGGTGCAAAACTACCTGCTCCATATGTCGAAGTCACAACAAAATTCGAGGCATTTGACCGCCTAATTGACACCGCAGAAGCACTAGAAATTGCTAACATTACTTCTGATGAACTCGATTCGTTAATCGAAGTTGTTATTGCAGTCGATGCACTAATTGAAAGAGAAGCACTGAAGCGTGGATTAATTCATGTTGATGGGAAAAAAGAGTTTGCACTCGGACCAGGACGTGTACCTGTTCTTGTAGATTCATTTGGAACTTTAGATGAAGATCGCTGGTGGGATGCAGAGGAATATGGAAAGGGTAATATTGTTCAATTATCCAAGGAATTTGTTCGTCAGCACTACGTTGGAACCGGGCACCAAGAGGAACTACGACTAGCCCGAGAAAGTGATGCACAAGAGCCACCTATTCCGGCTTTACCAGATGAAGTAATAACTCAAACTGCATCCTTGTATGCATCGATGTATGAGAGGCTAACCGGAAATAATTTCTGAATTAGTTGTGTACACGCAGAAGTACGCCACACTTTCGCTTTTCTGCTGAACGAAGAAGAGCCACAATATTCTTTGCAGCATCTTGACATCCACCATCAAGAGGTTCATCAGCAGCAGGAGTCCAAATTGCTGTGCTTAGGAATTTCCTTAAACTAGTCGTTTCTTCATTGGTGAGCCATCCCCGCATCTCTAATTTTCCAATTCCCTTTTCCATACTAGTTCCACTCATTCTGGTTTCTAGCATTTCAAGTAATTCTGACATCTCCTCAAGGCTATCAGTATCTTTGTTAGAATCTCTGATCCACTCGCGTAAGTATGTCATCGCAGACCCATCTCCGTAAGGGAATCTTCCAAATCTTTCTTTAGAGATTCCAGCGAAGAGCGGATATGGTCTTCCATTAGTTGTAAGATCTACACACGACAAGAAAAAGAGATTAGCATCATCCCAGGTCATCGAAGACCTCTCTTCAGGGTTAGCTACACCCTGTGATACTAACCTCAGCCTTAGTTCATCGTCACTTTGAATCAGTATTTTCCAATCTCCACCATTCAATGCAGAATAAACTGGTAGTAGGCGGTAGGAAACCATTGGGTCAATTGTCATGAATGGAGTGGTTGTGTCCAAAGCCTCTTCCATATCCCAGCGGGAGTGCCACTCATGGATGAAGTCAACGGTCAGCCAGGAATGAATCTAAGCGGCTTGAGATGTCTTCTCGAGATTCCGGTTTAGTTGGCCCATCTATCTCAATTTCTTCACGAAGTGCCGACAACCTTCCACTCGCAGTAGAGTCATCGATGTCAATAATTTCCTCTTCCAACTCTACTATTGGCTCAACTTGCGTTTCAGTGATATGGCCGACATTATCATCAGGTTCCAACTCTTCTCCAAGGTTCATGTCGTCGGGTTCGAGATCATTATTTGTTTGAGGAGTTTTTTGTTCAGTCTTCTTGAATGTAGGCTCTACTTTGCCAACACCTTCCTTCTGTTGCAGCTGCTTTAGATTCAAGATACCGCCGAAGTATGCTAGGACTAGTAGTAGAACAGCAATACCGCCCGTCCAATATAGGTCTCCCGATTCATAGGTAACTAACGGCAACTTGCTTGCATAAACAGTCATTGAATCGTCTTCAGGATTGGTATCCCGGTCCCAGGGAGCGTGGCAGGATACAGTAGCAGAAACCTCAGCACTGTCACCTATTACGCTGGGCCTATCGATTTGAATGCTAGGTGCGTACTTGTTACCATATACGTCAATGGCAACTGTTTGTTCCCAACTACCGTCAGTTAGTGCCACATTGACTTGACAAACAGAGCCCTCCATCATTTCGTAGCCCTGACGGTCAATCCCAACCTCAATAGTGGCATCTTTAACTTCCAAGTTTGCAATTTTTAAATTCCAGCCGGATTGGCGGGCTACATGAGTTGATGATTCTGAATGCAATGGTAGACCATTAGAATCCACAATTAGTATTTCGACATTTACCAAACCGGGAACGGGGTCCCATGATAAAATTGAGAGATTGACAGTCATGTTTTCACCAGGACTCAAGCGGATAACTCTGCTGTCTAATATTTCACCACTATCGGCACGTAACCAAGCATTTGCAACGAGGGCATGTTCAGGGTTAGCGGTTATCAGGCATGAGGTCCATAGAGTTGAAGTTGGTTCAATTCCGAGATTAGATAACTCACCATAGGTGTTGTCACACTCAGCCTCATGTATTGGCGCTGGTATACCCACGAGGTGTAATGCCATACCGTTGTGTGTTACATTGCTACGCAGCTGTGGTAATTCGATTAGTGAAGACACCACACCATCACTTAGTGAGTCTGTAGAGATTGATACCTTCTCACCCGTTCTACCGGTATGTACCGGGTTTGAAATCAATACAGTTTCACTTTCACTGACGGTAATTGAATGAACTATTGTGCCAAGGACTGGGTGTTCAAGCTGAATGTCTAGTTGGATGTTGTTACTACCATCCCATTGGTTAGGTGGTTGTATCTGTAATGGAATTCCCTTGATCTCGCCGGGAGCAACAACAACAACATCATCTCCTGTAAGCACCCACCCAGTTGGCAGATTTGATATAGACAGGTCCATGATTGCGACATCATTACCGATATTTTCAATCCACGCAGTAGGCCATGATGCTGTGTTTTGTCGGACCATCCAATATCCGCTAGAGCCAACATCGATTCCTGGTGCGGAGCCTACTCGGATAGGAACTTGCTCTACAACCTCTCCCGCCCCATTTCCGTTAGAGATTCGAATACTAAGAATGCCAACTTCTCCAGCAATAGCATCACTTGGAGGTGTGACATTAATCGATATGATTTCTGAATTACCTGGATCTATTTCCGGGCCGAAGTCCGGTAGAGTTACATTCCATCCTTGCCCTGCCTTAGCAAAGTAAGGTTGGGTTGGATTGTTTCCTTTTTGTTCAACAAGAATATCCAATTGGCCACCTTCCGGTGGGACTTCTAGAGATGTATTTGAGAGGTCAAATCTCCAACCTGCGACATTTTCCACTTCGAGTTCAATATTGACAATATTGCTGATAACAAATTCACTAGAGGATGCCACAAGTGTGAGATTTGCAACAGTTCCTGCCCAAGTCAGTTCCGGAATTGAGACGTTTAGTAGTATTACTTCACTTCCTTGCACACCCAGTCTGGAGGAATTGATTTCCACTGCTGACCAATCTGAGGTGTCTCCACCCTCATGTATCAGAGTAAATTCAGGAGTTAAAGTTAGCAAATCATCTGTATTTCCAGTATTTGTGATGTTAATCGCTAGAGATACAGAACTCCCGGGAGTTACTTGCATCCAATCACCCTGTGCAACTTCAATATCCCATCTATGGTCTGGTCTGGCTTCTATGGTGATATTCGCTTGGTCGCTAACTGATGAATCACCGACACTAGTCCAATCAAATATCAATTGGAAAGTTTCCCTTGCCGGCACATCCTCAGGAAGTGTTACCCAAACAGGGACCATGCTGATTCCTCCTGGGCCGAGGGTTCGAATCGGATTGGAAATCTCAAAGGTAGCATTAGGCGCCTGTGAAAGGTTTCCCGTGGTAGTAAAGCCACTCAAAATGAATGTATCCTCTCCATTACCTGGATTTTCTAATCTGAGGATTAATTTTGTTCTCTCGCTAACATTGAATACCGCGCCATCGGATGGAGTCACAATATCCGCTTCCGCACGGAAGACTTGCAAGATGTGTAATGAGATTGAGAAGTCTGAAAATACTAAATTCTCTTCACTTTGGTTGAAATAATGGCGCATAGGAGGAGCATTCAACGGTAAATCGAGGTGTAATTGCCCCTCTTGGCCAGACATCTCTAGCATGGTTCCATTGATACTTAAGTCACCGCTTGCACTCCAATTCCAGTTTTCCTTGAGCATACTAGCTTCAGACATGTCCCATTGAAGGGTGGTGCCCACAAAGTTGGAACTGATGTCCCACGTCAATCCCGATGTGGGGACTGTCCTGATGTGTGGGATATCACTAGAAACATTACTGGCAAAAACAGTCACTGTGAAATCCTCACAAATTTCTTCATTGCCAGAACCAATGCACAATGTTAGGGTTGCAGAGGTTGACTCACCCAGCGATTTAGAACTAGGGATCTCAAATTCGATTAGATATTCTTCCTTAGCACTTGGGTCGAGTTCAATCCCCCATTGCGTTGTACCAGAATAGTCTACAATAGTTGTATCCGCACTCCATGTGTTTGAAGACCACTGCATCTCAGTAGTCTCTTGCGCATTGCCAACATTTTCTACAAGTAGCCAAACATGAGCCACATCTCCCGGCTCCCCATATCCGATACCGAGTGGGAGTCCTGTGGACCCTTGTAATGACAGCCCACGTGTTCGCTCAACTTCGAGCGGTAGCGTAACCGAAGACGAGACGCTTTGGTTTTGGTCTAATACTAGACTTAATTGAATTTGAGCATCATCGGAACCCATCGCATCCAGAGGGACTGAGAATTCGAACTGTACGACTTGTGGAACATCTCGTACAAGGTTCAATGAAAGTTCAGCAGAATTAACTGGATAAAACGCCCAACCATCTTCTAATTGGCTGTCATCGTAATCTAGAGTCCACGCAGCATTCCTACTTCCTAAACTAGTCACTGTGATATCAACAATTTGTGAGGTTCCCGGCAAAGCCCGAGAGATTTCAACAGGGGTCTGAATTTGTGCAACATATGGCTCTAGTACTACCAATGTTGTACTATAGTTGTCATTATCATCTCTAGTTTGAGTTAAATTATCGTTTATGTCGAGCAATAGTTCGACAGTATGCACTCCCAGCGTTGCCTCAACATCGACGCTAAAAGTAATCGGTCCTCCTTCACCAGATGGCGAAATCGCTTCTGCAACATTTACTCGATGGCGCTCGATTTCAACCCCGTCTAGCATTAGGACTGCATCAACTGGTTCATCAGTATCTACAACACCAATATTGGAATATTGGCCTGAAATCGTGACCATTTCTCCAGGGTCCGGGTCTGTTGGAGTAAAACCAATCCCCCTGCCATCTGCTAAAGGTGCAATGTCGGCCTTTGCTTCACTAATCAAAGCATCACCCACTAGGATGTCGAGATAGCCATCTCCGTCCATATCGGCTATCGCAGGTGCAGCCCATGTTGTGTGCGGGACATCGATAGGTGCAGACCAGCCTGAACCTATATCAGCCGAAGTACCAGTATTTCCATCAAATGCGAAAATACGCTGCCCATAGGCAACCAGCAATTCAGGTTCATCTTCACCATCTAAATCAATTGAGATCGGTGGTGAGACCGCGATTTCACCATCGTTAGTTCCCCCTCCGCTTTGTAAAACTCTTGTCCATTCTCTAAATGGAGGCTCGATGGTAATGTCATGACAACCGGTAAGGCCTTCTCGATTAGTGGTCCCTGCACCTGTTGAGTACCAAGTGACCCAACAAACACGGTCAGTAATCCCATCACCAGTTGTATCTACAGCAAGAGGTTCAGCATCAGCATAGCCGTTTTTCGCTCTAAATCTCCATATTTCATTTGTGCTGGTTAATTCCATTCCGACAAATTGGGCCCCCATCCCATCTGTTCCTTGATTCGCATCAGCAGGCAATGTCAGAATCATTTCTGGTGCCGCATCAGAATCCAGTTGTGTAATTACAGGCCCAGGTAATCTAATCCGGGGTGTATCATCATCATCATCAGTTCCCTGAATCGATACACGTTCCCAATCGAGTGACCCCGTAGCGCCATCAATACGCCAAATCCAAATGTTACCACTATTCTCATCGGCAGTTGTCAGAACAACAGCTCCACTGTTATCATCCAAGGCTGCAAATGCAGGGTCAGATGGGTGAGTTCCTCTATCTAATGCAACTTTCCAGTTTTCCTCTGGTGTCTGAAGTCCAAGTGGAATTGCCACCACGGTTGGATCATTTGTCGAAGTATCAACAGCAGATATTACTAATTCCGGGCTACCATCTAGGGACAAGTCCGCTAACAGGGGCTGAGTTACGGCCTCATATCCTCCTGTCCAAAAATGAGCAGTTCCGATACCTATACGCAAATCTGGATCAGACCATGACCAAACCTTCTCGTTTGAATGGCCCGACGCAGCCCACCCTGATTCATCACAAGTCATATCTGGGGACCACAGATCTACATTGAGTGCACTATCCGTATCATAAACAATTGCGATTTCGGGCCTAGAATCTTGGTCAACATCAACGATTATTGGAGTTGAACGGATAATGTCTGTATCGCCGAGATTAACTTCCCATGCAATTTTTGCAGTGTCTCCTTCAACAATCGCAAGGTGTCGTTCTGAGTTATCCGTATAGGTCAAAACAGCGAAGAGATGATTTTCTCCACATCTTTCTTTGGCACCAGATGGTGATGCGATAGAGTATGACATGTCGGCGATTGCAACTCCATATCCATCTGCTCCATCCCCCGAATCAAAGGCTACCCAGTTAATGGCTGGAGTTTCAATTGTCATCAATCCTGAATCGCCATGTTCGGGCAATTCACGAGAATGCCCCGGTTCTCTTCCATATTGTGCCCAGGGCTGCCATAGTGGGTCCCATGCGGAATCCTCCTCTTCATCAGCCGAAGTTGGAGTTGGAATTACAATGGTAGATGCAAGCAGAATGAACAGCATTAGAAATGCCCGAATTCGCATCGGCACTTGCTCCATAGGTAATTATCGGGTAGTACAAGGTTGTTATGGCTTTGGGCCCTACGGGCCCATGAGAAAGCGATATCTAGACCTTATATTCTTAGCCAAAATCGGGGCTTGTTAAGCGAACAGGACCTCGATTACGGGGCGTATCATTCAAATAGGGGTCGATGGTGGCGTGGATGACTTCGGTCACACTTCTCTCCCGAGGCACATGCCGGTGAAGGACGGATGAGGCAACTAAGCCTCAATCGTCCTACCTGCAGTAACTCGGATGGAGAAGCCCGAGGCGGTGAAAAAATATGTACAAAGTTGTCACAAAGGAGGACACTATTCGTATCCCTGCGGAATACATCCGTAAGGATAAGTCACTGAATGAACACATTGACCGCCTAGCGGCTTCTGCTTTCGAAGGTCGTTTTGATGATGATAACCAGTTTGTTCTTGTAACTTCAAACCACGAACCAATTGGTCGTGGAAGAATTATTCATGGTGACGGAGCAATATACCAAGAAGTTCGTTTCGATGCGGTGCTATTCTGTATCGAGGATTACGAAGTTGTTGAAGGAGCTGTTTCCGAAGTCAATGATTTCGGAGCGTTCGTCCGAATCGGCCCTATGGAAGCACTTCTGCACAAGTCCCAAATTATGGAAGACCATGTTGATATCAATGCTGGCATGGGTGTTCTTGAAGGTCGCCAAAGTGGTCGTAAACTGGGTGTAGGTAGTTCAGTTAGAGCACGTATTGTTTCCCTTTCCCCTGATACGAGTGACCCACGTCGCTCCAAGATCGGATTGACTTGCAAGCAGAGCGGACTTGGCAGTCACGAATGGATCCACGAGGACCAAAACTGAATTAGGAGTGATTTGAATGGCTAAGAACCCCTTTGCATGCAGCGAATGTCACTTGATTCTCGCAGATGGTATCGACCAATGTACACGCCACCCTTCTGCACCAGTATCCTCTGATTGGAGCGGGTATGTCGTAGTTATGGACCCAACACGTTCAGAAATTGCAAGTCGTCTAAAAATCGAAGTGCCAGGGAACTACGCACTCAAAGTAAATAGTCGTTGAAGGAGGAATTAATATGGAAATAATTGACCGTAAAGAAAACCCACTGCTTAACCGCGTAGAAATCGAATTCCGCTGGAACCATGAAGGTGCAGCGACTCCCTCTCGTCAAAATATGCTAAATGCCATTGCATCAATTGAACCGGGGTCTAACCGTGATTTGATAGTGATTAAGAATGTCAATACAAGATTCGGAACAGGTTCAACAACTGGACTTGGTATTGTTTATTCCGATGAAAAATCTATGAAAGTTGAACCAGATTACATGCTTGCACGCTATGAAGGCATGCGTACTTCCAATGCAACGCCTGCTGAAGAAGCACCTGCCGAAGAAGCACCTGCTGAAGAAGCACCTGCAGAAGAAGAAGAGAAAGGAGGTGAGGCTTGATGTCCGATGGTCCTAATGCTGGAGCAAAGTGGTCAAAGTACTCTGTCGAAGATGGTTCACTAGTACGTAAGGCTGAGTTCTGTCCACAATGTGGCCCTGGAGTTTTCCTTGCTGTTCACTCAGATCGCAAATCTTGTGGTCGCTGTGGCTTTACGCAAACCAATGAGTGATTAGTTCTTATCAGGCATATGGGGGCTACTTTGCCCTTGGTTGTCAATGACTAACCATTCTCCATCGTTTTGGAATATTTGTACGCCTAAATCGGCACGTGTTTGTGATTCACCAAGTAACATCAGATCCTCTCTCCAAGAAATTATCCGCCAATCGTCGCCATCAAAAGCGGCATCTTGTATGGTTCCACGTAACTTCCTTGCTACTGTGATTTCCTCATCTCTAAATTCCCAAATCCATCCATCCTTCGATGAGATTAGAAATCTATCACCGTGATTAAACACATTTTCAATATCACAGGGGACACCAAGTTCACCTTGACTTAATTGCTTTCCATTCAACATTGATATCTGACTAAATGTGCCCCCACGGGACCACACAACCACACTGTCCCCGTCAATATTTAATGATGTTATTTCGTTTGAGCGAGGCGGTGATTTACCCACATTAGTGGATAATGGGATTCGCCATAATTCATTGGCAGATGAGTCAATACAGTATATTCCTCTTGCCCAAAGTGCAAAAACAATCTTGTCATCTTCAGCTTCGACAGCCAAAGGTTCTGAATCAATAATGTGGCACCATTTAGACCCAGCAACCATTGTACTATCTCTCTTCAACCGCAGTTGTGCCTTAGTTGCACCTTCTTGGAGGGGTTCATCCAGTGAAATAAACGCCATGCGCGCCAAACGTAAATCATGGTCAACCCATGTAGCAACTAGGCCATTGTCGCACAGTGATGCAAATGTGATCTCACATGGGAACGGATGAGTAGTATGACCGCCGATGGAAATTCCTCCATCCACATCAATGATTATTTCTTGGTCATTGTGATGGAAAATACGCCAAGGTGCTGTCTCCATGAAACGGGGACATGAACTCGGCTTGTGAACCATTCCTTCAATAGTCCACTACTCTACGCCTGAACATGGTCAGTCTGATTCTTGTATCCGGCGGCGATATCGCATCAACTAACCAAGCGCATGAACTAATGAAACTTGCAAACTGGGTCCCGCTTAATCCAGTTGAAGGGCAAGTTGCATATTCTTTCAAGAATGCACGAATTTGGTGGTTAGATGATGGTTGTTTGTGGGAAGATGATCTCGACAAAAGATGGGCAAAGGCAACGGGTGAAGTCCCGGATGAGATTATTTTCCCCTCACGCCATTCGGCTGCTAGTGGCAATGCATCGCTAACCTTGCACCCGATTGGGACAATGCAAATTCCGACTGATGCCATTCCCGATTATGGAGGGCGTGCCGGAGATTGCCCACCTCCAAACCCGCGTATTGGCGCGTGGTGGCGTGAATTAAATATAGTTGCAAGTGATTTGGATGAATTTAGTTTATCACTCGAAACCACACACCATGGACCATGGATTGAAACACCATCATTATTCATTGAAATCGGTTCAACCGCTGAAACTTGGGGGCACAAAGGTGCTGCCAAATTACTTGCTGGAATTATCCATCGAGGCCTTGGTTTGAATGGGGGCTCTGGACTTGGAGGATGGGCCGGCCAAGGCCGTGTCGTAGTAACACTTGGCGGAGGACATTATGCCCCCCGTGGAAACCTCTTGGCTTCACACGAAGGAATTTGGATTGGACATATGCTGGCAACTTACGCACTACCATTCACAAAAGATGAATTCGGTAATATTGGGGGGATGTGGGAAAATAGTATCCGCAAAGCGCTTGCAGCAACCGCATTAGCCTTTCCCGGAGGGGAGTTGATTTGCAGTATGGATAAAAAGGCCTTCAAGGGCTGGCAAAGACAAGCAATCAGAGAACTTCTTGATGATTTAGGCATACCTTTACTCAAAAGTTCAGAAATCATTGGATGAAAACGGTCAAGAATCGCCTACACTACCAGTGGTAACATGGTCGGGCTATTCTCACGAATGGTTGTTGGTATAACCGTAAGGATGCCACGCTGGTTTGTAGGATGGGTTAGTCGAAGGTATGTGGCTGGTCCGACCCTGGCAGATGCGACTAAAGTAATGCAAAGATTGTCAAAAGAAGGGTCGTGTTTCACAATCGATGTTCTTGGTGAAGAAATTACAACAATGGACGAAGCAACATTCTTTTTGGAAGAGTACAAACGTGTTATTACAGTCATAACCGAGAATAAATTGGATGCTAATCTATCGATTAAGCCCACTGCATTCGGATTATTATTGGACAGTGAAAAAGGAATGGAAAATATTGAGGCATTGGTAACGATGGCTAATAATCATGACATGTTTGTCCGGCTGGATATGGAAGACCACCGCGTAACAGATGACACGATACAAGTTATGCTAGATATGCACGAAAAGGGCTTGACGAACGTGGGTGTCGTTCTACAAGCGCGCCTGTTCCGTACAATAGATGACATCAAAAGCATCGCACAAAAACTCGGTCCGAATGCGGATTATCGTATTTGCAAGGGAATATACCTCGAACCTTCTGAAATTTCTCACACAGATAGGCAGCCCATCATCAAAGCAACAAATGCATGCATCGATGAAATGTTAGATGCTGGTGCCTATGTTGGAATTGCAAGCCATGATCATCCGGTAATCAACCACGCTCTTGAGGCACTTTCATCTCGTGGTATGGGCCCCAATGGATTGGACCCTCGGACCAATTCTGGAAAGGAGCGCATCGGCAAAGGCCCTGGCTATGAATTCCAAATGCTACTCGGTGTTAGGGGGCCACTTCGTCGTAAGTTACGAGCAAAAGGACATCCGACGCGTGTTTACATACCATATGGGGAGAAATGGTATGAATACTCAATTCGTCGTCTCAAAGAGAATCCAACCATCGGTACCCAAGTCGCCAAGGCATTCATGATGCCATGGACGAATCGCCCATGATCATAAGCGCCTTTTTTTCTGTCTACGTTCCAAGCGTTGCTGCTTTGGCTTGCCAGACTTTTCTGCTTCTGGCAAAACTGGATTTGGATTATCTCCAAGACGCCCTTCCTTCCATGCCTGTCTCCTTTCACGAGGCGAATTGTATGTCACTTCTTCTCTTGGCCGCGGAGGTTCATGAAGGTAAATGCGCTTGATGTCGTAGGCAACAACCCGCCCTGTCATCGTACGACCAGCGCCGGTATGAATTGCCCTAATTTTCCACCTTTCATCGGCATGCTCCATGATGGAACCTGCTTTGAAGACAGTGTCCCGCTCAACAAATATTGACTCACTGTCGGAAAATTCACCCCTAGTTAGAGTCAAACGGACCATGACAATATCTGAGCGGACCGCGTTAGCTCGACCAATTCTATTCGCAGAGAGTTTTTTGCGTGAGTTACCAGTTTTGGTTTCGATACGGTTGATCTCCCAACTTGCATCGGCATGCTCGAAGATATCACCAATTCTGATTACTTCATCTTCATCGATTTCGATTTTTGTTTGAACCGTGTCGGCCCCTTCACTGAGTAGGAATGGAATAGTTACTGGCCTTGGTTCTCGAATTTGAACCGTATGAATGTGGTCGCACTCATCGCACTTCAACAAAAAGTTGCTACCTGTGCCTGCTTTCTTTTCCTTTAGAACTTGATGACCACAAGGCCGCTTACATCCTGGGCAGTCGGTTACATTCTCTACAAATTCAACATCATCGAATTCTTCAGAATCGTCAGTAATTTCGTCATCCATGCAACTTCCTCCGTATTTGTGGGCCATGGGCGACACCTTTGAGGCTGTCGGCTTATGCGAAGCCTTGTCAAGGGGTGCCATAGAGGGCCAATCATGCGCGAAGAATTCTTGGCATCACTCTTGACTGTTAACAAGGAGTTGTCACGTGATGAGCCAGAGGTTGCTGCTAATATCGGGTTACAATTAGAACATATGGGGCTCACAACGTGGTCTATTTCTGTACGCAGAAGGATACGTGATGCGCTTTCTCAATTGGAACCGAGTAACGTGATACAAACCGGCGCAGGTATCGGCCATCTGTCGGCCTGGTTGCTCGACCATTTCGAGTCATCAAAAGGTATTGAAAATTTCCAAATGATTGAGGAAGGCAATCGTTTTGCTGTAATTTTGACCAGGTTAAAAGAAAGGTATTCATCTGTTTCATCATCAATTGTTGTTGGAACCCCTACTCTCCTTGCAGGAGAGTTAAACGCATGGAATATTTCCAAATCAGGCGACCCTCCAATGCTTCCAAGTGCTGATGCAATTATCGTTGACACAACATTGCCTAAACTTGCAGGGGACATCAGTGCAATGTTACCGATTCTTACGAAAAATGGAGTCTTGCTGACAGTTGAGCCAACTCCGCCTGTTGGGGAACGCGATGATGGGGATCCAGAAGTTGTAGGTTTCAATACCTGGATGGAATTGATTCGTACTTCGAATGAGACACACTACATTGCATTCGTACCTTTATTCGGCGGTTCAATAGTTGCTTGGTTTTCAAAAAATTAAGCCTGTGAAGTAGCAATCAAATCTTTGATTTGTAATAGTCCATAGCCGTAATAATCGTCGTGATTATCTTGTCCATTCCGCTTTTGTGAAGAGTCTGCAATCCATTGCTTTAGATTGTCTAGCATGTTAGTGCCACCTTCGATTAAATCAGGGTGCGCATCGAATAGTAGTGCAACTGCTCCTGTGACATAGACAGTAGCAGCGCTAGTTCCTGATGAAAGGCCCCAACTATCACCGGGAATAATTACAGGAACATTGTGACCTGGAGCAACGACTTCAGGCTTTTCATCCGGGCTGTTACGTGGTAGTAGAATTGGCCAAACACGTCCATTGTTGTCGCCAACAGAAGAACCACTCCACAGATTGCCAGAGGCATCTACACCTCCAACACAAATCACTGTGTCAACAGTGCCTGGTGATGCCACATCACCATCATCATCTTCACCGTCATTTCCTGCAGCGGCAACCACCACTATTCCTGCGTCATAGGCAGAATCTACAGCATCTTCAACCGCATCACCAAAGATTATTGCAGCACCCGAAGTCGCTCCTCCAAGTGACAATGAAATAATGTTAACTCCACTAGATATGCACCAATCAATTGCTTCAGCAACAGTGGAGTCGTCACCTGAGCCATTACCTGCCAGTGCTTTTGCAACATATAAATCGATATCTCTAGCAATACCGGTTAGGCCGCCATCAGCAACTAGAATTCCAGCCATCATGGTGCCATGACCATTGTCATCGTAAGGGCTAGATATACCTCCGATAAAATCAAACCAACCCTTCAAATTAAGCCCTCCGAGGTCACGATGCGTATCATCTAGTCCCGAATCTACAATACATACGCTTACCCCATCTCCAGATAGATTATCGACATCATCAAACTGTACGAGAGAATCAAAATCTGTTTCCTTCTCAAGAACTAATGAATTCGGGCCAGTCAAGCTTATTTCCCCCGTAATAATTTGCCAAGTAAAATATGTTAGTCCAATCACAAGAACCGATACAGCAACAGTTGTAATCTTCTTTATGAAGTCGAAATCATTACTGGTTTCATCACTGGGTATCGGTATTAGTGCATCCATCAAATCACCCTAGTGCATCGACTGCCTCGACCAATGTTTCTGCAAATAAACGTACTTCCTCTTCCGTATTGTAGAGATAGGAACTAGCCCGCAACGAGCCTTTGGCGATACCCTTGCTGTTGAACCAAGAATGGACGCAGTGCATTCCGCTCCGAACCATTATTCCAGCATCATCCAGCAAAATTGCGATGTCATGTGCATCTAAGTTGTCAAGGAGAATTGAACAGATTCCACCGCGAAGTGTTGGATCGGTTGGGCCAATAATACTCATCCCATTAACATCCTTGACGATAGAAGTCATAACACGATTCAAAGAAACTTCATGCTCGTGGACAGCATCTAAATCTAAGCCAGAAATATAATCAAGAGCCGCATCAGTTCCTAGAATGCCTGAATAATTTCCGAGCCCACCCTCAAATTTGGCCGGCGGTTTTGACCAAGCTAATGAATCATATTGTGATGTACTGACTGTGCTACCCCCTGCGTGAATAGTCCTCATCTCTTCAAGCAGATCCATTCTACCCCATAGGCATCCCATGCCAGATGGCCCCATCATCTTGTGAATCGAAAAAGCCATGAAATCAACCCCCAAATCTTGAGCATCGATCTTCATGTGGGGTGCCGACTGTGCAGCATCAATACAGACCATGGCCCCATGGTCCTTTGCAATTTTAGCTGCTGCCTTGACCGGTGTCTCAACTCCATCGAGATTTCCAACATGCGATAGTGACACCATCTTCAGTTTGCGACCGGCCTTGGCGCAGGCATCTTCGAAGGCTTCGAGGTCAAATGTGTTGTCGTAATTTGAGTGGACTACTCTATGGTCTATTCCTTGTTCCTGTTCGAGTTGTAGCCACGGTACTAGGTTTGAATTGTGTTCTCTGTCTGTTGTTAGTACGATATCACCTTTATTCCACGACAAACCTTTGGCGACTTGATTTAGCGAGTGAGTTGCATTGTTAGTAAATACAATTTCACCAACTTCATTGGCATTGAACAACTGTTGCAATTTAGAGCGACAACTGTTTACCTTTCGTGAAACTGCATTCCCATAGCGATGAACAGACCTGCCTCCACAACCTGGAGTTACTTCATAATACGAACGAATTGCTTCGATAACAGATGTTGGGCGCAATGTCATGCAGGCATTATCGAGGTATGCAGGCGGGTTATCGGCGCACAATGTTGGAAAGTCTTTTCGTCGATTTGCAAACATTACCAAGCCTCCGAGTCTGGGATATAATCAGATGCTGGGCTATTGATTCCACAACTTGCGCATGTGTACCTGGTGGGATATGTTTCACCACACCCTTCACAAGTGCTACCAGCAGGCCCAATTCGGTTACAATCTTCACTAGTACAATCCAAGATTGTGTCGCCATTATTGGCACGGCTAACTGGGGCGTTCTCCTGGCAAGATGGACATGCGCCCTCGGTTGCTAAGATCACACCTTCCAATAGCAAGTCTGCATCTGCAGCCGCAGCAGCTTTTGTTTGAACACGGGTTCCTTCACCCAACATTCGTTGTGGGAACCACAGAATGTGCATGAGAATGTAAATTAGAAGTATTCCACTGATTAAGTGAATAGCATAAATCCAATAGTTACTAACATTTCTTTCAGCGATGAAGTGTATCCCCGACCAGCCATTTAATGCGATGGTCAGAACCCAGCATATGATTAGCATTGTCCAAGCATAAAGACTGTGCTCAGCCATTGCTTCTTCCATTACCCTAACATCGGTGTGAACATGGTGCTCCTGGACATGGAGGTCGCGAGTCTCAGTAACGGCTTTCCAGAAAAAGTAAGTGAAAAAGCACCCTGCTGCGGCTAATATGACGCCACCGAGTGCGTCACCGAGACTTGCGCCAATAGGGAACGATGGGGAATTAACATGGAACATGATTTGTGATGCAAATATTGCACCCCAGATGATTATCACATTGATGATGTGCCCACGCATAATCGGGAAGTTTACCGAGATTTGGATGAAAAACCAAACCCATAGAATCGCTGAAACAATCAACTGGAAGAATGCAAAACCTCCAATTGCAGCCACTCCCGCAGGGCCAGTAAGTTTTGGATCGCCACCGTCAAAAAGTTCTGTAGAAATCGAACCCAGAAGAAAAGCTAGCACTCCAGTTACCATAGTCAAGAAATGAGCTTGTCCCCATTCGTGTCTTAGTAGGCGGAATTGAAATTTCCACTCATGGCGAAGTTGGTCTATGTTACCAAGAACGTGGTGCAGGTCGCCAAATTTCCGTTCTAAAACAATGTCTCCGAGCCTAAATGGCATCGTATCATGTTCGTCAGATGGGAGATTAATCTCAATTTGAATCTCCTCCGCCATGACTTGTGGTGGACTTTCTCCCTTTGAGTTATTTCGGTTGGGCACCTCCTATGGAGGTGGAATAGATATGGATAAAATGTTTGGGAAATGAATTTTATCGGCATTAATTGAGTAAGTAATATTATGAATTAATTATCCACTTCTTCATATTCTTCCTCATATTCATCATCACCATCATCGAGCCACTCTGAATTATCACCTTGGCTGATTCGCCGTGACGCAAGGAATAGTAATCCTGCGCCGACCAATCCAATCCCGAAAAGCACCATCATCGTTTGAGAGGCAAAGAATCCCTCCGGTTCAGGAACAGGCCCAACTTTCACATTCAACAATACGGTATTGTTTTCGTTGGACTCGTCAATATCCTGGCCTGAATCGATTCGCACTGCTAGGTCCAGTTCACCTTCCCAGTCAGGAACCCATTCGAATGTCACTGACATTTTCTCATCGTTCAGAGTCGATACTTGGACTGTTTGAACTTCTTGGATAATTATTCTACCTTCATGAAGAATATGGGTCTCCAAAGTAATGTTGAATGTCATGGCATCGGGGGCGCCCATGTTAATGATATCAATACTAACGGTGGTCTTTTGGCCAAGGACTGGCGAATCATCTGACAAAGTAATCATATCAGCACTGATGTCAGGTCTAGTCTCGATTACTTTGAGACGAAGTGGCCAAGTCTTGGCCGAACCTTCGCCTGTTAAATTATTTCCAGCTAGATCAGCAACATTGAACCAGCAATCAAGGTTCTCACTTTGTATGGGCGGTGAACTTAGGTTCACAAGATACCGGCTGACTTCGCCAGGGATGGTTATGACAGCTGTGCCCACTATAATGTCTCCAAAGGAGAGAAGGCCGTCAACCTGGATGCATTGAACCTGAATCCCCTGCTCAGGCAGGCCCGAATCTGCTTCTTGAATGTCAAATTGTAACAGAATTTCAGTCGAATTAGTGGAAATTATCGTAGGTTCGTGACCCACTATCGAAGGGGCCGTATCATCAATTTGCAGACGAACCGGCACGGGACTTGGATTCGCAATTCCTATGCCACCATTGGTTTGGATGACCACACGGTACAATCCACTTCCAAGGGCATCCATCGTTCCTTCAAACCGACCATCGGAACCAGTCTCCACCAAAAGAGGAAGGTCAAGAGGTGCTTCGAGCATAACCGAATATGAATCGGAAGCCGGCGCTAGATCTGCAGCAACATAACGCACCCTGCCCTCTATCACTATTCTCTGTCCAAGTGTGACATAATCATCATACTCAAGTAGACGCGAATCATTACCGTAGGTCCTCATTGAAGATTCGACTAGTATGACATCGGCATTAAAGCGCCAGTTCAGTCCAGTGTCAGTAATATGCTCGCCCGATGAATCGCTTATTTTGAGCGTAAGTCCCATTTCATTTACTGACATATCATCAAATAGTGGCGAAGCGGTAATTGAAAGGTTAAGATATATTTCATCCCCTTGGGTCTCAAACATATATTCTGAGACCTCAAGCAGTGGATTACTAGACTCGAATGACCCGTTATTGTCATAGGACAGTGTGTTGCCTAAGCCAAGGTCGATGATGATTCCTTCGATATCATCTAGGCCGTTTACATCTCGAATACTGATATTTAGCCAACCGGGGTGAGTCGGGGTCAGAGTGTTGCCGCCGGGGAAGTCTATATTGGCAGATATGAATTCAGTTGGAGAAGGAACTAACGATGTGTAATGTAACAAATCTTCTTCAAATCCTGGGCCACTTAAGATTGCATTACCGGTCCTGTCAAAGCCCTCAATGAACAAAGATACTTGCTGGCCGTGTGAATTGAATGCATCATCATATCGAGCGTGAAATATATCGCTCTCTCCTACTCTGAGAAGCGGTTTTTGGCCATATTCCTCTAGTTGAGGAATTCCATCGCCATTATCGTGTAGAGCCTCGACCCACCACTTCAAACGTAGACTACCAAGGTCAAGTCCATCACTATCAGCACCGTCTGTAATAGTCACATTAAACAATTGCTGGGACGAGGGCAGGATTCTTTCACCCAGAGGTGCATTTGCTTGGAAACCCGGCTTTGTAGCGTCTATATTGAAAGTAAGTGATGCAAGCCCCGGTTCAGTTGAATCATATGGGCCAAAGAGATTAGCTGCGATGGTGTATCCACCGTAATAATTGGTCTGTGGAGCAAACACTTCAATTGAGTAAAAACCATTGGAATCGACAGTTGTATTCGCACCGAGATCCACTAGTTCAATGAGAACCTCGCCTGGAAGTGGGTAACTGGTTTGATTGAGGAAACGTACGGCACCCCCTATGCGTAATAAATCACCACCTGCGATCCATTCTCCAGCATCGATATGCGTGCTTCCCTCTGTGGGGTCTGTCAGATCCCAGACTGTAAAACTCGTAATCTCCATTAGGCGTTCATGATCTGTGGTCTGGCTTGAAAGCCTACTCGTATGGAGTGAATCAATGGTCTGCGCATGAACCTCCCAAACAACACCTTGTTCAGGTAACCAAGCCCAACTGACAGTAATATTCCATTCCATGGTGCCGCTTTGGTTGTCCAATGCTATCCACGAACCACTGATGTTGCTAACAAGTCCACCAGGGTCATTTGCCCATGTAGTGTCATTTTCAAGTGAATGGTAAAGTATTGGTTGGCTAGCACTGTTCTGAATTTGGGGAATCAGAGCGAGCCACGATAAATTCGATAGCCCTTGATATGAAGTCACGTCGATACTCAAAGTCCGAGATTGGCCATCGGGAACAATGGTCTCTTCGGGCAATGTAATTGTTGTAATAGAAGGTGGGCGGTCACCCTGTCCTAACCACAGATTGAGCAATTCTACCTTTCCGGCGCTACCCGAACTGACATTAATGATGATACTAACATTGCCAGCGCCATCTGGCGTGAGATTAGAAACATGTTGATTCAATTCATCAAGCAGGTTTGAATGAGGTGATTCACCGACAGCTGCAGTCCAGTCATAATCGATATCAATTTCATCAAGAACCAAGGTGGCATTCGCACTCACTTTAAGTGGAATGTCGACGAATTCATTACCCCACGCATCGGTGAAACTAGGACTCGCATTACCGAGATATGAATTTAGAGAAGCTGAAAAATCAGGAACCGTCGATGCATTGCTAAGGTTTCCACTATGATTCCATTCCCAATTTCCGTCTGCGCCAACATCTAGGGCTGCAGTCACATCATCACTACCCTCGAAAACAACAACCAATTTCGGCCCATGTGTGGCGTTATCTCTCGAGGTGATCGTCAATCTCGAGCCATCGGGTTTGTTGGTATTTTCATCACCAATGAGAATAAGTCCATTATTGGTCACATTACCATTAACCCAATTCTGTACCAAATCTGTCAAGTTTTGATTAGTGAAGTCGAGCCAGTTGTACTCAAGATTGGCAGGACTATCCGTTACACTTGCAACTGCAACATCTCGATCGGTCGTGCCAGAGGCACCTGCGGTCGACCAAGAATAATCGCTACCCGTGAGGTTGTCTATCGCTTTATTCCAGGTGACGCCTGCAGATTGTGAGACCGGCGCATTACTCTCAAGGCCTTCCTCCCAATTTTTCAACAATGGATGGACTGAGTAGGTATGCAGGGTGCTTACAGGAGTTGTGGTCGAAGCTTGATTCACCGCATCCTGCACATAGAATGAGAGGTTGGCATCTAGAACTGTCGCTCCAGGCAATAGGCCTAAGTCGAACCAGTATACTCCTCGATAAACATGCCAATTTACCCACTCCGTTTTGCCAACATGTGTGACGCTTTGATTACCATAGTTACAATCTGCGTGTGTAGAGTTACCATAGCTTGGATTTGGTTGATGCAAGTAGGAATCACGTACATCACTACCAGAGATTGTTAGTTCGCTAAGTGTCGAGAACTGCATAGAAGCAGAGGTAATTGTGGCGTTGATTGGCAAACGGATGTAATAACTTGAATTATTGCCTGTAGACATGTTTAGTCCGGCCCGTTTATATCCATTTGAAAGTTCGTCAAGGTGTCCATATGTACCATTTCCAGGGCCTCCCCAATACCAATCTAAATCGCCATCATCTCCAATGTCTAGCCCGATAGAATCAGGTCTTTCACCACTTGAATTTGCAAGACCCCTGACATCGAGGGCCGCTGTTGATATTACCGAACTAGAGCCAATACTGATGTTGGTGCTGGAATCATATCCTGGGCCATTAAAATCCAGCATAATCGAGACCTGTGAGCCGGAATTGCCGAAGTGAGTAGTAGATCCCGCATTAGCCTGAAACACTGGAAATGAACCCAGCAACAACAGGGCAAGCAGCAGCGCACGGCCCTTCATGATTTGAAATAATTGCATCACCCCAAAGAGATTTGTGGTTCAGATTCAAGTTCGTTCAACAAAATAATTCTAATTTTCATTACCTTGCAACTCTATTGGTGGAGGATTCATTGACAGCCACTCAATAACATTAATTGAAGGGATGGTCATCTGGCCTAACAGCCCATCCTGTTGGTCCGACCACATAAATTGTGTTTCGTGTTTCGACCCTTGCAGTTGCTCGTTCATCATATGTAATTCCAGCAACTCTAGACGACCTTACTGGGCCTTCTCCCAATTTTGGATGGGCGTATGCGTATCCTTTGAGGTCTCCATCTGACATTCTTGCATCACGAATTACGACTTCTGGTTTTTGTTTCTCGACTGCCGGTATACCTTCACCGCTTGCCATATATTTGGCTAGAGCACGGTAATCAATTTCTGAATCGAGTTCGATTCCAAGTTCTTCAAATTCTTGCATTACTTCATCTGCCGGTATTGGATTATCGCCAATTTCGGTTAAGATTCTGAAATATTCTTTTGCTAGAATGGTTCCTGTACTGTTTGTATCGAAAATTTGGAATGCTTCAATCAGTTCTCGCTCGGCTAGCGAATCTTGGGTGATATAGTCCTGAACTTCTTTCGAATCTTCAATTAGTATTTCGAGACGCCCCCATTCAACATTGTCCTCAACATCACCGTCATCAAAGTGAATCAGGAAGGTGTGGTCGTTATTCTCTCCGGCTATTATTCCTGGATAATAATGTCCGTGATTATTCCAGTTGGCGAAGACTCTGTCTCCTGACTTGTAGGGGATACTAGCTGGGCGAATTGTTCCAGGAGATGTGCCAATTACTACCGCTGGCTTGGTCTCAATAACTGTGCTTTTTGGGACTTCAATACGATAGGTTCCATCATCATTTACTGCAACAATTTTACACCTATCAAGCCATCTTTCGTTGGTTGGGCTGTGGTACTCTACATGGTCCCCAACATTGAATGAAAGTGGTAACTCGACTTCCGGGGTTGGTGGAGCCTGATGATGTGTATTCTGTCCAATCATACCGAGTTGTTGTAATGCTGTGACAACAGCAGCAGTTACTGCAGCAGGATCATTATTGATGATGGTATTACTAACCACGTCGCCTCCAATTACGGAGTCCTGCATTGAGACATTATTTCCTTCAGAGGAAGGAGGCGCAGGGACCCATTCAGAACCAGTCCACATAAATTTACCATCTGGGCTCATCACAGGGTCGGACATGCTCAGGGCTTAGGCTCTGGAACTATCAATTAATCGCAAATGATGCGGAGCCTTTCTTTTTCTGTAATGACTCAAAATATCAGTGTAATTAGGCGCCGAGAGAGAGATTTGAACTCTCGTGCCACAAGGACACGCGATTTCCAGTCGCGCGCAATACCAGGCTATGCGATCTCGGCCGCAAACCGGCTGACAAGCATTTCCTGTTTAACCGAAACGGTCGAAAAGCCGTTTATCTCAATGCGAATCGATTATATCAGAAAGTTTGGTCGCCACGATTACGCCACCATGGCTTAGCGGTATAGCACCTCATTGGTAATGAGGAGGTCGCGAGTTCAATTCTCGCTGGTGGCTCCAAAAACGGGTCTTCTTCTGCGATTTGAAAACTGAGATGTGAGGGTAGAGTTGATAGGGTTCAGCGAACCCGTAGGGTTCGGTTGTGCACATGAACGCGTCTAAGAAAATCCCGGTCGCCATATTTCTCACAGTTCTGATGTTTAGTAGCGTTGCTACTGCAGCAGTCAGTTCATGGAGTGGCCCTTCAGGATTGGCGGGGACCACAAAAACCGTTTCGGATGTATTCGAAGTTCCGGGCAATGCAACGGTTATCGATGCATGGCTACATGTCGATGAGAGTGGATATTTGGAGGATGGCTCAGGTGTTACATGGTCTGGGGAAAACGTTTCTAACAACTTTAGCGCAGGCCAGTTCACCAACACAATGATCGGTAAATTCGATGGTGCAATGTCACTAACTCCCGACAGCGCAGTCTCTAATGTCGAAACTTTTTCGTCTGCAACTCTTCAACTTCCATCCGGTTGGTCCCATACTGGTGCTATCTGGGAAGCGGTAAACCCTACCAGTTTGGGCGGAACAGTTAGTGGTTCAACAAGAACACTTGCTCATGGCTACGTGCCCGTAACCGCAGCAGGTGGCGGCGTGGTAGCTGCTACTTTGCCGGGCCAAGGGCTGCCTGCAAATACCGCTGGCGCACTTGTCACTCCTCAACTTACATTGCCATCTCCGATTAATGATTTTAACCTAACGTTCTCACACTGGCACCACCTTGATGTTGATGATGGTGCATGGGTTGAGTACAAACTTGACACGGGTGCTTGGACCTACATGGAGCCAGTAGGAGGCTATCCTTCGAATATCTCAACTTCTGCACCGGTTCCTACCGGAGCAAACAGTAGTGGCTTTGGAGTATTTGGAGATGGAAATCACAGTGGCTGGATCTCTTCAACATTCAGTTTGGATAACTTAACTGGAATCACTAACGCAACTACATTGCAATTTAGATTCCAGGTATGGACTGACAATAACAGCACATCAAGGCCAGGCTGGTTCCTAGATGATTTCAGTATTACCAACGTAGGAAATTCGGTTGGACTATGGCACCATGGATGCTATGTCGCCACCGGGTCTTGCTTTTACAGTAATAGCGCACAGGGAATGATGGTAGGAGATATTGATTTGTCGAGTACAACTGCAGGTGCAGTAATACAAACGCGCTTGGAATTTGATTTAGAAGGGTCTTCCTACGATAATTTCTGTATAGAGTTATCAACAAACAATGGGACAACTTGGACTGATATTTCATCAAACGGAAACAGTGGCGCAACAACTTCAACATGCCGTTCGAGGATAGGGGCAATCCCCGGCTCAAGTTACACTTTGCCAAATGGCACTCAAGTGAACGACCAATCGGGAGGTTTCTTTGTAGTTGATTTCGCAATCCCTACGGCAATGATCGGCGCAAATGGTACTTCACTGATCAAGTACTATGTCGAAACAGATTCTTCAGTTCAGTACGGTACTCCAAACGATGAGCGTGAAGGGCTAACTGTTGATTGGTACAAGGTTGTTACTTCAAGTGGAACAGTTCTTGATACCAACCTTCTTAGCAATTCTTCTTCAGTGACGCACTTTGGAAACAATGGGGCTGCTGACGATTGGGCATTCATCCAAATTGGAGCTGGTGGCTTCGTGTTAAACGATGGTCTTGAAGATGCACCTGCGCTTCCTCCCGGTGGTTGGAGTGTCTCCAATCAAGTTGGACAAACAGGATGGGAATTTGGCGCAGTATGCGCAAATTATTCCGGTGGCCCAAGTTCATTCCCAAGTGCAAGTCTTGGGTTTGGAACCAATCTATGTGGGACTTATGATGCAGGTTCAGATAACTCATTAATTTCTCCGAACTACTTCGTTCCGCTTGGTGCAAGCGCACGTTTTGTGTGGAAGCATTGGATGTGTTCTGAAGATGCATGGGACGGAGGTGCTCTCTATGTTTCAGTCAATGGTGGGACTTGGAATCAAGCATATGTAAACTATGCAAATGGTAGTAACTGGTATGATGGACAAATTACCAATACAGTTGCATTCAGTGGTACTGATGTCTGGGATGGACGGCAATACGTCGCAACCTCTGGCGGCTGGTCTTGCACAGGGGCCACCATTCCTTGGCTTGATATGGCATACGATGTGTCTAATTTATCAGGCAATAACGTTTCTTTCAAGTTCCGACAAATGTCAGATACAGCTGTTCAAGAGCCGGGCTGGTATGTTGATAACATCGGATTAGAAGTTGATTGGTTTGAAACCGAAGGTTCGTGGACGAGTCCACTTATTCCAACACATGACTTGGGGCAAGGATTTGTTGATGCAGATATCATCTTGCCCAATAATACATGGTATGGAATAAACATCCTAGATTCTACTGGCCAAGTAATTACTGGTCATGAAAATATGTCACTTCCGGTTTCACTAGCTACGATTGACCGTGATGCAAATCCGGGCGTATATGTCGAAGTTATAATGGGAACTGAAGATGAGTATTACACTCCACTAATCAGTGAACTGTCAATTGGTGCAACTCGCTACTTTGGAGATTCAAATGGTTGGAACATACCTGCAAGCCTTACACGTTTGTCCAATGGGACATGGGAAAATACAGGTTCTTCTGCATTGGTAATTGCCGGTTTGTCTGGCCTTTCATCTCGTCCGATTTCGTCTGCTCTTGTAACTGGCAATTTCTCACAAACCACATCGACTCTAACTACGATGGGAACTCAAGGCGTCTCTACAAGCACTGTCAATTCGATATTAGATCTTGGTGGAATGAAAACACACATCAGTCCAACAGTAACACTAGCACCTGGTGGGATGATAGATACACTAGCATTCCGTGGAACTTTTGCACAGCCAGCACATGATGCTGCTATCGACTTAGGTGATGATGGAACTATCGATTGGCAATTCCCATCTGACCCGGCATATGGCTCATATGGATGGCAAACACGCATAGATTCGACATCGATTACTCATTCGGTTAGTATTACTGGAAACGACACATTGTCAGTTATGATTCCAGAAGGTGCTAACATTCACAGTTTACTTCTTGGAATTACTCCAACGGGCAATACTGAGCCACTTTCAATTTCGAGTGGTGGAAATTCATTCTATCAATTGTATAATTACAATTGGTCGACAACTGTACTTTCAATTGCTAACCCTCAGTTAGTTGCTTCAAGTACCTCTGTCGATGTAAGTGGACGAAATTGGTCAATGATTGATATCGATCTGATGTCATCTCCAACAACAACCTATACAATCGGCTCTTTTGCTATCGGTTATACGTTGATGGAGAATGTTTCAGGCTTAGGATCAGTAGTAAAAGCATACCATGAGTTGAACTCAAACAATGGTCTTGAACCAATCGTTGATGTTCCCTTGACATGGACTTCTGTTGCAGGTGGAGTTGCAATAGATGGTGGTGTTTATCATGAAAATATGATTACTAATCATCCGTTTACTGTTCCCGAAACCTGGTATCCAAATGGTGATTTACAAGGGTTTACTACAAGTCACCATCACTTACTAGGGAATGAGAATATCGATGAAATACATCTGATTGGCCTTGACTCATCGGGTGATACTCTAGAAATAATCCTTTCAAATATTCAAGCAGGTGGAACCTTTGCGCAAATAAGCGGGTTTGGAATGCTGGCCTTGGACATTACCTCTACAGTAACCGAAGTTGGTGGAAGACTTGTTGTAGATTGGCAATTTGAGGTTGATTGGGACTGGGATGATTCTCAATCCATGTCATGGACAGCACAAGGATTTGATGAAAACGGAGAAGGCCTTTCTCCGGCTACAGCGCAATCAGGTGGAGTTGCAACCCAGGCTAGTGAGAATGATTTGCAGGTTGATTCTTGGAATGTGATGGACTTATTTGGCCATGATTTATCCGATGTATTTTCACCGGCCTATCCATTCTGGGCTAAGGCTGGAACACAAGTTTCAGTTTCTGGAACTGTACGTTTTGAAAATACCTTAGACCTAAGGCCACTTGTAAGTGATTTCGTAGTTGCTATTGCTATTGATGGAAATGATGTTGTTCTCAATTCAACCGGGGCTGGTCAGTGGACCGGATTAATCACTTTGCCATCTAATACAACACTTACCAATCTTACACCATATGTTATTCGCGCTGGACCAGCAACCGGAGCAAGTGGTGCAGATGATACGACTTTGACTAACCCTGTAAGTATCCGTCTCGACAACCAATCCCCATGGGCTTCCAATTTGCAAATTAACAATGGGCAAAGATTGCTAGCTGCAGATGGCTACACTTGGGATCCTTCGTCTTCACTTTCGCTTCAAGTAACCGTTACCGATAGTCAAGCACTTGGTAACGAGGTAGTAATGCACTACTGGCGGGAAGTTTTAGACGATACTAATGGTGACGGAATCGCAGATTACGATGAATATCAGGCTACATCTAGAGATTTACCAGAGGGAATCTCAGGAGAAAGAACTCTAACATTTAGTGGGATTGATGTATCGGGACTTGAGATGAATGCGTTATTCTCAGTATTCTTTACAGGAACAGATTATGCTGGACATTCACTTGTTTATGGTGGCACTGCAGGCATAGACAACGACATGGCCACACTGATTATTGCGGTCAATGCGCCTACAACCATTCCGGCAACTGGACTTAGTATCGATTCGATAAGCGAGCAATTACTTGCTGGCCAGATGCACACATTATCAATGGAAATTAGCGATGAAAATGGAATCAATTCTATCGATGTAGTAACTGTCAAATTACTAGGTGCTGATGAAGATACAATTGGTGTAATGACATGGGAGCCTCGCAACGGTAACATGTATTCGAATGAATTATCGCAACTAACATTGCATGACGTTATTGTAACAGATGAAGGATCATATTCAGTTGTCGAGTGGCAATTCACACTTGATTGGAATTTTGATGAATCACTCTTGCCGGAGTATGCTATGCCGGGTATTGTAGTATTCGATGATGATGATCTGAATCCAGTTGCGCTATTGACTAACCTCGGAGAAATACGTTGGCAATTAGACAATGACCTGAAAGTAATTGTTGATGATATGAGAGATAACACTCCACCACTATCTGAAAACTCTTCTGAGCAGATTTATGTTCAACCGGGTGACGACCTAACACTGTCTGGCCATGTTGTTTACAACAAGTCAGGAGTAATGCTGTCCACTCTTCCTGAGCAGGGGCTTGAAGTAACCGTTTCGACTACCTATGGGTCTGAGGACTTATCTTCCTATGCGGAAGTAACAGAAGGCGGATGGTGGACTACTGGTATGATTTTGCCATCGAGATCACTTCTTGAAAACATCTTAATTGTTGATTACTCCATTACTGGTGTGCAACATCCTGGAAATGATGTGAGCAGTGCTGAAACCTATGTGACAGTGGATGAAATATCTCCAGTTGTTCAATTTTCTACTAGGCCTATGGTGCTAGATGATGCAGAATTGGAAGTTCAACCATTTGCCATTCTAATCTTAGATGAAGGTGGTATGTCTGGAAATGATTTGCAGGTTCATTGGGCTTTTGTCCGTAATGGTGTCATTATAGAAAACGGCCAATCCAATGATATAATCCCGTACATCTCTAGTAATGCAGATGCTTGGTCATATGTTGGAAGTATTGACTTTACCGAAGGAGTAAATGTTAGCCTTGAGGATGGAGATGAATTAATTTGGTGGGTTGACGTTACCGATAGAGCAGGTAATTCTGCATCGGGAACGGGACTCTCATATCTCGATGCAATGAATACAGATTTCACAGTATTGTCATTCGATGTAACAATTACGAATATCGAAATTTCTCTAGCGGATGGTAGCACTCCAAGGGGTAATGAGATTGTAGAAGGTACCGAAATCGGGGTTGTAGTCCATGTACGCAATTTGGGAACTAAGCCAGGAACAGTTACTGTATCTCTTATGGAGGATTTGGGCCCGGAAAGAAGCTGGCTCTCTCACAGTAGCATAGAACTCTCGTTATCACCTGGCCAAACACTTGAATCGATACCGCTTCTGTTTGAGACCCACGGTAGTGGCTCACAAAATCTACACGTCAACATTACTGGAATGGATACTTGGGTAGAAAATTCAATGCTGCCACATTGTTTTGGAACTGAACTCAGAGCCTCATGTGACTTGAATGTTGAATCCGATATGCCAAGAGTCATCAGCCAAGATGATGCTGATTCCGGCTTGGGTAGCATGACAGTCATAATTTCGATATTGGTAGTGCTTTTGGGTGGTGCAGCGCTAGCAATCGCAGTTTTGCTTCGCAGAAACAGTCCTGATGAGAGTATATTCTACGATGATGATGATGAGTGGGAAGATGACGAAGAATTTACAGAACAGAAAGTAACTCCAATTCTACCTCCAATGGCGCCAAAACGGCCCAATATGGAGGCGGTAACTAAGGCCCTAGAGATAGCGCCCGAAGTCACCCCAGACCTAGAAATGGAACCAGTTGTTGAAGTAACTCCTGCAGAAGACCCCTGGGCAGATGTAGACCATTCCCAAATTAAAGAGGTAGAAGTTGACTCGTCGGACGATGAGGTTGTAGAAAACCCTGAGATCACGGAAGAAGTAGTAGAAGAAGAAACAGAATCGATAGATGAAGCAGATTTTTCTGGCATGACTGTTGCACAGTTGAAGGTTGAATTAAGGGAACGAGGATTACCAGTGAAGGGCAGGAAAGCAGAATTACTAGCACGTCTGCAAGATGAGTAACTGTCACCAAACGCGCGCGTAACACCTCTAATTGACCGAAATCCATTAAAGCCTATTTTACAGATTTAGATTTAGAGAGCACCCCTCTCTAGATGGGATTGGCATGACTACAACAAGCGAAAGCAGGGATACTGCTGCACGAGTTAGAGAATTACAAACGCAAGTAAACGACCTCAAAGAATTAGTGAATACGCTTCTTTCAGTAATTTGTGAGGAGCCAGATGGGGTCTCAAGTGGAGCAGCACCATCGTATGGCCAGCCCAAAATGAATTACTGCATGTAATCATCCTTTGATTACAGCAAGCGGTGACAACCTGGCAATCGGTTTTGTCAGACCCGCCGAATTAGATAATCGAATAACTTCATCGACATCCTTGTATGCATCAGGGGCCTCTTCTGACATTATATTTGGCGTGTTTGCATGAACACGAATACCCCTTGATTGCAATTCCCTTTGGACTGCCTTTCCATCAATTTTCTTTTTCGCAGCGGAACGAGATAGTAGCCGTCCTGCACCGTGGCACGATGATGCGAAGGCTCGATTTCCTGCAGCTCCCTCAAGCAGCCATGAGCCTGTACCCATATCCCCGGGAACTAGAACGGGTTGGCCAGGCATTGCCCTAGTGGCTCCCTTACGGTGAACACAGCACTTACAACTTCGACCATCGATGTCATGGGTCTCAATTTTTGCAATATTATGGCTAACATCATACAAGAGTCTTGTTTCTACTTCAAATTCAGCAGCCAGAGTTTGTCTAAGTCTGTGCGTCAATGCACTCCGATTGGCAAATGCAAAATTGGCAGCACCGTTCATTGCATCCAGATAGGATTGCCCCTCACGGCTATGAATCGGAGCAGCCGCTAGTTGGCGGTCTTGAATTTCAAATCCCCACTCATCATTCTGCCATACTCCATTTCGGTTACGATATTTATCCTCCAATAGTCGTACATGGTCAGTACATACCTGATGGCCTAAACCTCTACTCCCAGAATGTATCATGCATAGTACCTGGCCCTCGAAAAGACCGTGTGGATTTCCTTCCTCGATTGTCTGAACAGTCTGCAATTCCAAAAAATGGTTTCCGGAACCGAGTGTGCCTAGGGCTTTAAGGCCCCTTTCCATAGCACGCTCAGATACACCTTCGTCCGTTTCAAGGACTCCGTTGGATTCGATGTTTTGTAAATCCTCCTCATGTGCAAAGCCAAGATCTACCATCGCATTACTGCCACGTGAAATAATCTCATCAAGTTCCTGTCTGGTAATCTTTAGACCACCTTTTCCTGAACCTCCAGATGGAATCCTACCATTCAAACGCCCAGCTAACTTATCGATATTTGGAATATCATCAACACTGCAGTCCAGTGCAACCAGTCGAACACCACAGTTGATGTCGAACCCGACCCCACCGGGTGATATCGAGCCACCCGCATCGCCCCATTCGAGGTCCGTTGCAAGAACACCTCCTATCGGAAACCCATAGCCGAAGTGCCAATCAGCCATAGCCCACGCCTCACCAACTACACCTGGCATTGATGCGATGTTGAGAAGTTGAGATATCGAACGGTCGTCACTACTATTGGCCAAGTGTGCCGAATCTGCTACAATCATTGCATCAACTTTCATTGATGCGTGGCGCCTAATACGTAGGAGACCATCACCCTCGACTTCGAGGTATTTCTGCCATTCACCATCGGCCACGTGCCTGCGAAGCGTTCTATCTCTTCATTTCTATGCTTCAATCGGGGATGGTTTGAAGTTAGATTGCTACCCCCACGACCTGCCCATAGGGCAGGTGATGATTCTGGGTCTTCCTCCAATTGACCTCCAAGTATTCCATGACAATGGGTATACTCGCCGTCAATGCCGGGTTACCAACCTGTGGTTCTGGACTTGTGACCCCCACCGAGATACCTGTGGTGATACAGAGGAAGATGAGTACACATTCATTGGGGCGCCAATCATCAGTGGTTTTACACAAAGTGGTCGCGAGTTAAAGGATGCAATGCGTGAGGCATTCATTTCATTTCTTGAAGAACGTGAGCATACACGCATAGAACCGTATCCTGTTCTTGCACGCTGGCGTGATGACATTCACCTCACTATTGCCAGTATTGCAGATTTCCAACCACATGTGACCTCTGGTGCAGTAGAGCCACCTGCAAATCCATTGGCAATATCTCAGCCATGTATTAGATTGAATGATGTGGATGCAGTTGGACGTTCAGGACGCCACTTGACCACATTTGAAATGATGGCTCACCATGTGTTTAACCGTCCAAATGAAGGACGTATGTTCTATTGGATGGAGGAATGCGTACAGTATTGTCATGATTTACTATGTGGTACATTTGGAATTAACCCAACCGAGGTCACTTATGTTGAAAACCCGTGGTCAGGAGGAGGAAATGCAGGTGCTGCTGTTGAGGTTATCGTCGGTGGGTTAGAACTGGCCACTCTTGTTTTCATGGATCTGCATGAAGATGAAGATGGCGACGTCGAGATAAAAGGCGTTAACTATTCCGAAATGCCTCTACAAATTATCGATACGGGATATGGCCTAGAAAGATTTTGTTGGGCCGCAGCGGGAACTCCTACTATCTATGAAGCAATTTATCCTGAAAGTGTTGCTTGGCTGAAAGAGCAAGCAGGATTCTCTGCTACAAGATTTAACATGAATCAGGGGGAACTGGACGCCCTTCTAGGTGAAATGAGCCGCTTATTCGGTATCATGAATATTGAAGCCGGAAGCGATGGCGACCGAATGCGTGAAGTGTTCCTCGCAAGGCTAGAGGAAAGAGGATATTCTATCGACGCAGAAATGTTTGCTTCAATCACAGACCCTTTGTCTAGAATTTATGCAATACCCGATCACATGCATGCGCTTGTAAATATGCTCGGTGACGGATTGGTTCCATCAAACGCCAAAGCAGGTTATTTAGCGCGAATGATTGCACGAAGAGTATTGAGAATGCGTGATGAGTTGGAGCTAGAAATTAGTTTGGCAGATTTGGCATGCCACCACCTTGAAAAGAATTACTCAGCAACTCGAATGAAGCAAACACAGGATGGTTTACTCACCATTCTAAAAGGTGAAGAAGAGCGCTACAATGAAATGCTTCGTAAGGGAAATCAGGTTGTTAAAACCGCTATCAAGGACATTCCACAAAACGCATCTGAATTACCAGATGGTATACTATTCACAATTAATGATAGCCACGGAATCGCACCAGATTTGGTGATGAATATTGCATCGAATCTTGGATGGAAAAATCTCTCATTGCGAACAGGATTCAATGCTGAAATGGCTGAGAGGCATGCTGCTATGGCTAAGGCCGCTGCTAAGGAAGTGGCTGCAAAACCGTTGGTCGAAAACATTCCTGATTTACCACAAACGGTCCCGCTATACTATGAAGATGTTTCACAACAAAACTTCGAAGCTAGTGTATTGGCCTGCCTCGATTTAGTGGGTGAAGATATCCCCGAGTCTGCGACTCATGGAATCATACTAGACAGAACATGTTTCTACCCAGAAGGTGGTGGACAAGAAGGAGATTATGGTAGTTTGACCTGTGATTCAGCATCTCATTCGGTGCTAGACACGAGAAAGGTTGGAGATTTAGTCATACACCTTTGCACAGGTCCGTTTGAGATTGGAGACATGATTCATGGGGAGTTAGATTGGGACAGGCGCCGTCAAATGATGGACCACCATACTGCAGTACACATTGTTGGTGGTGCAGCACGACGTTTACTTGGGCCCCATATTTACCAGGCTGGAGCCAATAAATCGGTTGAATCCGCAAGACTAGATATCACCCACCATCGGAGACTTTCCCGTAAAGATCTTGATGAAATTGAAGCTTTGGCAAATGAAGTTATTCAAAATGTTCCTCGCACTGAGAAGATAACACTTGACCGTAAGGATGCGGATCGAAAATACGGGTTTGACCTTTACCAAGGCGGTGCACCAAAAGGCAGTGATATCCGAATCTTACGAATTTCCGACCATGACATACAGGCTTGTGGCGGAACACACCATGATGATCCTGGACGAATCGGACAAATCCGTATTATCAGGTCTAATGCAGTTCAAGATGGTGTCGAAAGACTACACATTGTCGCAGGACAAGCAGCAATGGTGCATGCCAGAGCACAGGAAGATATCTTGCGCAATGCTGCAGATGTATTCCAAGTTCCTGCTGATGAATTACCAACTGCGGCAAATCGCTTCTTCTCAGAATGGAAAGAACAACGCAAGAGAATTGAAGCCCTTGAAGCTGAGATAGTTCGACTACGCACCAGTGGTGGGGGCGATAATATCTCTGAATTGGACGGTATCAGAGTAGTTGTTATGGAGGTTGATGGGGACCTCAAACAAATGACAAAGATGCTCAAAGAATTGACACTAGACGCAAGTAAACCAACAGTTGCAGTGCTAGGTAGCAGAGAAGGTGGTGGGAAATTGATGATTGCAACAACTGAAGACTCGGTTGCTAGTGAAACATACAATGCGGCCGAACTCCTACGAGGAATTGCTTCACACATCAATGGTGGTGGCGGTGGACGCCCTACTTTTGCACAAGGAGGAGGATCTAATCCTGATGGCCTCCCTGCTGCACTAGATGCTGCAAGGCAACTCATAGGTGTTTGAGCGCAGTAATGTCGAAGCCTGAGACGGCTCTCGATAAAGCCTCAGTTTGAGAAAACCAAGCGAAATCTGATATTTCATTCTCTTTCAATTTTATTTGCGAATTGTCGCCGTTCCATTCGGCTTTGTAGGTAAATGATACAAATGAAATTCCTTCATTTGTAAAAATTCTCTGAGTGACAATAGGGGCATCATCGTCTAACACAATTTCAATCCCCATTTCTTCCAAAGTTTCCCTCACGCAACCAGTTGCAGGGTCTTCATCATGGTCCATGTAGCCCCCTGGTAACGTCCAGTGTCCTACAAAGTGCCCACGCTCAATTTTACCCATCAATACTTTTCCATCGTTATTGAGAACCATTACCTTGGAGACCAGTCGATGTATCGAGCGATAGATTGCTTCCCTTGCGATAGGGTGGACTGAATCATCACTAATGCATTCATCTTTCCATGCCCAGTCTTCGGGCCATTCAATCATTGGATGCGCCTTGGTTACTTTATAGCCGAGTATTTGGAAATTATTTTTTTCCTCCCATGCAAATCCCAATCGACTAGCCTCTTCGGGTGAGGGGAATCTGAATTTTGTATTCCCTACATTATTCATCACGGGTAATTGGGGCCCATTACCATCGGAATCGACGAGCAAAACCTTCCCGTCATGCTCGAGGTACAAGACTGAAACAGGGTGGTCCATATCCCTCCGACTATTCTTCTTCGTTTGAAGTAGTCGCATTTTCGTGATTATAATTTCCTTCTTCGAGAAGATTTTTGTCCATTGTTTTCTTGACCTTTGCTCCAAGTTGTTTGAGTCCATCAGTTCGCTTGATTACATTTCCACGATTTTTCACGAGACGGCCATGGGCCTCTTCAAATGAATCAGTAGCCTGTTTCAATCTCGTACCAAGACCTTCGAACGATTCGAGAAATAGTATGATCTGGTCATGTAGCCCACCCGCCTGTTCAATTAATTTTACTTGATTTTGACTTTGGTGTTCACGCTTCCACATGTCTTTTATCAATAGCAAGGCGGTCATAATAGTCGCACCAGTGACGACCTTGACATTTACATTACCTGCTAGGTCCATGTATAATTCAGGGCTTTGTCTCATAGCAGCTCCAAAGGCACTTTCAAGCGGCACGAACATGAGTACAAACTCAACGGAATTAATTTTCTCCATGTCTTGGTAGCGTTTTGAAGCAAGCCCCTTAGCATGTCCTGCTATCGATTTGCAATGTTCCTTCATTGCAAGTTCAGCCTCGTCCTCAGTTTGGGCGTTTACATACTGCTCCCAAGCCTTGAGAGATACCTTTGAGTCAATTATCACTTGGCGGTTGTCTGGTAGATAAATGACAAAATCAGTACGCTTTCTCTTGCCATCACTTGCAGTTTCTGAAAGTTGTTTTGTGTAGTCCTTTCCTTCTACAAATCCCATTGACTGCAGAAGGTTTTCAAGAACCAATTCTCCCCATGCACCTTGGGCTTGTGAATCCGCTTTGAGAGCTCTTGTCAAATTATTTGTTTCATCAGATAATTTGAGGCCTAATTCAGATACAGAATTTATTCTCTCCTCAAGACGTGTACCTCTTTCAAGAGATTTAGCCTCATTTTTATTCATATTATCGGTATATTCTTTGAGGGCATTGGATAGTGATTCTGTGGCCTTATTGAAGGTAGTAGTTTTTTCATTGTCCGCTTTGGCAACGGCTTCTTGGAATGCAGTTTGTGCCAGAACAGTAAAAGTATCTTTCATTGTAGTTTCATAGCCTTTGAGCGATTCATTTATTGAATTCTCTTTTGCCTCAATTCCAGCTAAAATGATGTTTGCTTCCATTTGAGATTCTAGAACCAATTTCTTGGTACGTTGTTGCATAATAAACCAAACAATAACTACAGCAAGAACCGTTACGAGAGAAAAATATACGAATTCCATCGGACCACTAAGGCTGTTTATGTGGCAGGGGTTCTTGAACCCATTTATTCAGATTTGGTGACTAATTGAAGTATAGTAACATCTACCCACAGACGTGCGAGTCGAACAACTGAATGAGGATATGTGGGCTATGACCTACCTTGTTGTGTGTGATGAAACCAAGAAAGCGACTCTTGTTGACCCGGTGTGGGACAACCTTAGTGATTATATTTCGTTACTTGAAACAGCAGGTTTAGATCTAGAATATACCATGGCAACACACACACATGCAGACCATATTACTGGTTGTTTCACACTAGCGGAAATGACAGGTTGCGAGTATGTAATGTGGAACAACACCCCCTCTTTGGGTGTGACAATTTATGTTGATGAAGAAACTTCAATTTCTATGGGTGAAATTGAATTCCATTTCCACCATGCTCCGGGACATACTGGAGATTCGATGATCATTGAATGTAATGGATACATTTTCACAGGAGATTTCCTATTCACTGGAGATGGCGGTGTTGGTCGGGATGATTTACCAAGTGGCCGCACTCACATGCATTGGCAAGCTCTAGATGTTCTTGAGAGATTTAGTGGGGATGTATTGGTATGCACTGGCCATGCCCCTCCTGAAACCGAAATGCAGACGCTTGAGTGGAATCGTGTAAACAATCCAGTTTTGAAGATGGAAACATATGAGGAATACGCTAACTGGCAAGATGAGATTTCAAACAAACTGGGAGATGTGTCCAAAATTAAGACTGCATTACCAGCAAATATCTTCGCAGAAATCCCTACGGAAATCCCTTGGATAGATTAAGTGTGCTCACTATTGGTGCTTAGTCCATTGAGTACCAGGGGTTCCTCTCCAATACCAATCTCCGCTATTGGCTGGATATTCTAGCCACTCATGTCCATCTGAAATCACGCCACTATCATTTACTGACGGCATTGATTGGGCAACTGGTGGCGGTAAGTTCGAAGTAAAATCTTTAGAAAACATCGAGTCATCATGGTATACAGAAATGGAGTCATCATTACCCTTTCTCCCACCTTTTCTGAGAATGACAACCATAAGTGCAATTACCACCAGTAACAGGCCACCTACTCCCGAAACAAGACCTACTACAAGTGAAGAAGTTTCATCCTCAATTATACAACCATCTGAATCGATTTTCTCATTGGATCCCGATGTATCACACTTGTCACCTTCATCACCGACTCCATCATTGTCCTTATCGGCAAATTCTTTCGGGTCATCAGGGAATACATCGATATTATCTCCATATCCGTCTTCATCAGTATCCATACACTCATTAGGGTCCTGTGGGAAGGCATCTAAGTTATCACCGCACCCATCACCATCAGAATCTAACCACTCAGAATCATCTGCTGGAAAAGCATCAATTGTATCAGCCCAACCATCACCGTCTGTATCAATACACCCAATCAATTTCGTAGCGTGTTGACCTTTAGTAGAATTACCCCAGACATTTGGACAATCATCAATACTATTGGTGAAACCATCTTGGTCTGGATCTATAGGGCATCCGTTGCCATCAACAACTAATCCTTGTGCTGTATTGGGGCAATCATCATTATAATCCCCAATTCCATCAGAATCTGAATCTAAGGGGCATCCCCACACATCCACACTGACACCGTTTAGTGTACCTGGGCATTGATCTATTAAGTATGAAACTCCATCATTATCATAATCCATTGGGCACCTGTTTTCATCGACAATAATTCCAGTTGAAGTATTTGGGCAAATATCATTACCATCTAGTACTCCATCTTGGTCCTCATCAGTATCCCCACTTGATTGATGGTTTGCCATTGCTGTGCCGCTTGCACTAATAGGATGGCATCCACTGACGTTACAAACCGCTAGTGTGTATGTGTATGTTACACCATGTGTTGTATCAGTTTGTCCACTTAGAGTGTGAGCGGTCAGAGTGGTGTTTTCCAGTGTGGTATAACAGGCACCATCTGAATCACAAATCGTTAGCGATAGCCAGTCAAATCCAGGAACTATTGTTCCAGCATAAGACCATGTTGCAGTGATGTAGCCATTATCCCAACTCGATACTGAGAGGTCTATTGGATATGCAGTTGGGATCTCAACTAATTGTAAGACTCCGCCCATTAGTGCTAGTTCTCCTTGTGGAAGAACTTGGCTGTTTTC
>JABIGM010000007.1 GCA_018650165.1 Methanobacteriota archaeon | reverse complement strand
CTGTTGACCAATACCCCACATTATTTTGTTCGAAGAATAAGTTAAATTTCGGACAGGTGTCAAATCAATGCAATCATTATCTCGCCAAACTTGTACCATTGTACAGTCATCAGGAGTCAATTCAACACGATGGTTTTCTTCGGGGGTTTTTTCTGGTTCGTGAACCTCAGAATCAATCGCCAAACGGTCCATTGCCACCCAATATGAACTTCCTGCAACCAGTAATGCAAGAAGAACTGCTGCAATTGCATTTGTCTTACCAGTCATCACAAGTCCTCATCAGCATCGAGAAGAATCGCATCGTTTTGTTCTTCGGCTATATCAACACTTGTTAGTTTAATCAAAATAACAGCTAGTGCTAGGACAAAACCTCCAACCATAGTAACACCTAAGCCAGTAGTGAAAAATGATTTACTCTCTACATCATCTGGCGATTCCGGAGTTGGGATAACCCCTATCATATCGATATTGGAGATGTGTACTTCCCATAATGGCCTACCCGCTGAGGAGGCTGGATTGACAACAATCTCCTCACCAGTAGGGTCATCAGATGTAGGAACTAATGCAATCGCCCTTACATGACTCATTCCATTACGAACGATTCCGAACGTCACGTATCCCTCATCATCTCGATTTTCGGGGTCGAGGTTGTGAGCTTCTGTTTCAGCAATATACCATTGAGTGTCGGCACTATCTGGGTCTTGGCTGCGAGCCATACCGATTGCACCATCTACATGGGAAAGATTGTCATGGTGTTCCATGACAAGTGTATGCCCATCTCCACCACTTCCACATTCAGCACTTGTGGCAGGATATACTACTGCTGTTTTGCAAGTTGGATCTCCTGCCTGAGTGACGAAATCATCGATTACACGATGAAAGAAAATCCCATCATAAATCCCACTTTCAACATGCATTATCATGTTTGTAGTAGTATTTGGTGCCCATTCTTCGAATAATTCGATTACGATCTCGCCTTGCACTTCTGAAGCGAAGTGACCTGGTTTATACTCAACTTCGATTACAAGAACTGCGTCGCCAGGCCGCGGTTCATCCATTGGCGAGCCTTCTAATTCTGGACCATCATTCCAATCAGACATATTGACATCAAAATCTCTCCAATCCTCATTTCCAGTTTCATAATCAACCCCGGACACTGAAGATAGCAAGAGCACGCTGAGTAGTATAGCAATGCCTCGCATAAATGACTCCAATCGCTCAAACCTCATGAAGTCTCTTTCATTATGCGGTGGTTTCATCTACCAAAATAAAAAACACGTATTATGGAAGAAGTACAAAGTGTGAACATGAATCTACTAAAGGCTGCAAAAATCTCTACATTGCTGATGATGCTACTGGTGTTGGGCCAAGCAATGACTGGTGTTGGGCAAATAGCATCTGATTATGATCTCAATTCACTTCACACTCATTCCGCTCGACTTGGATTAGTTCTAGGAATTCTGACCGCTGTTGCAATAGTTATGAGCAAAACTGAAGATAAAAAATTGAAAGCATTCGGTTTTGAGATTGCAACATTTTGGCTGCTAATGTACGGCATTGGTGAAATGATCTCTGGAAATGGCAATCTTGCTATGCTGCATGCACCTATTGGAATGCTAATGTTTGGCAGATTGATGATGATGGCAAAGGCCTACCCGAGTGAAGATGCTGAATGAGCGAAGGCTGATGAGGAAGAAATGTATCGTCCCGTCTAATGGAGGAGGAGATATTCGATGCTGAAATCATCCAAGCCCCGGGTGCTAATTCTCTAAACATCACACTTGGAGCAACTATTGCAGTGTCTATTATCATTCTTTTCTTAGGGGTTAATTTTAGCCAAGTTGCGACCGATACAGCTACCTCAAATCAATCTACTGAATGGTGGTTAACTCCATTACATGACAGATACAAAATGGATTTAGATTTCTCACAATCAAGGTCCGTATTACCTGTCAATGGGACATATGAGGTCCTAACATACACCGAGCATTATGTGTCAGTAGAGTTGCCTCTCTCAGAAGAAGATGCTGGGTTTCCCGAAGAAGATGTGATGCATGTTGCACTTTGGTTACCTGATGTCCCAGATGGGGTAAAAATTCCTGTAATTATGACCATCCATCCATACTATGATTTCGGAGGAGAAGGTATGCCCGGTGTTGGAGATGATTCCAATCCTAACACTGTACCTGACGGAGGTATTGGAGAATGGGTGTATGACAACTTTATTTCACATGGATATGGATTGGCACAATCCTCAACATTTGGGACTGGAAAATCAACACACTGCCAAGATGTCAAAGGGCTCGGAGAACAAACTGGAATCCAGGCTGTTGTTGACTGGTTAGGCAAACAAGAATGGTCTAATGGAAACGTTGGACTGATGGGAAAATCATATGCCGGAACTACCAACTGGGAAGCAGCCCAAAATCCATCTGAACATCTCAAAACTATAGTTCCGATATCAGGTTCAATCGGTGTGCAAGAAATGTTCTATCGTAATGGTTCTAGTGAAGCAAGAGCATTGGGGTATGATGCTGCATACCAAGCGGCTACAAGTGATCTTACAACTGATGAATTACGCGTTTGCCAAGATGACCTAGTTGGACCACTTAGCCCCTTTACAACTCAACTTTGGGCACACTATGGTGGTGCAGAATGGAATGATTACTGGGATGAAAGACGCCACCTTCCGGATGTACTGGAGAATTACAGAGGCAGCGTTTATCTCGTGTGGGGAATGCAAGATTGGAACGTTGACCCTTACCACGCCTTCCCTACATACCAATTGCTCAGAGATGCAGGAATTCCCGCTAGAGGAATTATGGGGCAATGGGCGCATAATTATCCAGACCAACCGGATAGGCATGGAGAATTGACATCGGGTTATGGTGCTGAAGCATACCCTCAAATGAGCCGTATGGATTGGGCTGTAGAACTCTATGGCTGGTTTGAATACTGGCTCAAAGGAATTGGTCCAGAGCCAGAATCACATGTCCAAATGCAGCGCAATGATGGTGAATGGCACGTAGAAGAAACTTGGCCTACGGCTGATATGGAATGGGAAATGATCACTCTTGATGAGGCGACAGCAGATGGAAATAACGTCAATACAAATTCAGAGGTAACAATTGCTATTCCTGCATCTGAGAATCCTCGTTTTATTTCAGGATTGACTACACTCCACTTATCGGTCACGACCAGTTTATGCGATGGTGGACAAATATTTGCAACGATGTATGACTCCACCGAGGGCCTTAGAATAGGCCATGCTACAATGGATGTTCGATACCGTGATGGTGGGCATGAGGCAAAAACTGTCGCTCCGTTAACCACATACACGATGTTGATGGAATTCAACCCAATAGATGCAATAATTCCTGCCGGTCATGAAATTTCAATTGTCCTAACCGAATCGGGAGAAGATTATCTTCCAAGTGCATGCGCCGCACTTGGAATGAGTGTCAATATCGATTCTTCATCAACTCTCGGCCTTCCTCTAATTGAACGGGATGATAAGGCTCCTGAATGGTTTCAGGTCCCAAATTGGTGGGATGTTGAAGAATGAGGGTCTTGGCCTTCGAAGATTCGGTTGATATCGAAGCACTGCTCATTAGTGGAGGTGCCGATTTATCGGATGTTATTTTCAAACAGTATTGGGATTCTGAAAATCACTTAGAACGTATTTCAGAATTTGTCCCTGATGTTCTGATGTTAGATCACTATATGCCACCAACCAAGGGGCTAGATGTATTGAAAAATCTTTTGAAATCTTCACTCCAAAAACCACAAACTATCATTGCGATGAGTTCAGCAAGTATGGCAAATAATGCAATGGTAGCAGCTGGCGCTGATATTGGGATTGTTAAATTTGAGATTGCAACTCTCAAATTGTGGGCTACTCACTCATGAGGTTGCCAATCGTCTTGACCTGGTTCTCGATACCACCAGTAGCCATCATCGTCCTTCCACCACTCGACTCCATCGTCATCGGTGTAGTAATTCTCATCGGCTTCTTCTTCGGTGGGGTCAACAATTCCACTTTCTTCACTCATCTGCTTTTTCAGTTGCTTAATCTCTTCATCAGCATCTGCAAATACGCGGTTTTGGGTACGAATCTCATGTTGATGGTCGCCTGCTGCAACTGCATCATCTGATTCAGCATAAAAATCGGCAGACATAGATTGTCTAAATTCTTCGAACTCATCTCTCCCAAAAGAGCCAGTAAATTCAGTTCCTTGTGACTTCATTAGGTCATCTAAATTCTTACGCTTTCCAAGTGTAAGTTTCGGAGAATCCGGCATATCTCCACCATCATAGAATTCATCGCTATCATCGTTTAATTTAGGGAATGTTCGTTCTTTAGGGTCAACTTCTTCGATTGCTTCAATCAATAAATCATGCTCTTCGTCATCAATATTTTCTTCATCGTATTGTTGACCTATTGCCGTAACTAATTTTTTCAGAGTCTTGGCTAGTGCTTTGTCGCCGCTAGCCTCTTTGACCATCTTATCTATCTGCTTTTGAAGACGTTCGTAGGGGCTGCCAGTGATTGCGCCGAACAAACGACCGATGCCACCTTTCTTCTTCGCCATGGTGGTTTAGTAGTCGTTGGGGTATTCAAGGGTTCCCCGGAAAGGTTCACTTTGCGACTTCTTCATGTCTTAGCACCTTTTCCCCGTGGCATGGTGAGCGACTGGTTGGCAGATGCGGTCTCCATTTACAATGATGAATCCCATAACCGTCGGGAAGAATATGTCGCTCAAGTTCACTTCCCTGCAAGCATATTAGAAGAAATCCTAGGGTGGGCTTTCAAATCCTTACCCGATGAGATATTGGTTGGATTGGATGTTTCTGAAAATAAAAATTTAGCAAATATTGAATCTGAGTTTCAAGGTTCCAATCAAAAGAATAATCTGTTTGCCGGACAAGGTTACCGAATTCATGAAGCAAAGATGGTGAATAGAGGAAATTCTTTTTCTGTCCATCATTTACCTGAAGAGTGGACTGATGAGATATTTGGCGATGATCGTGGACCTCGGGCCGGGCGATTCACCCATTGGCTCCACACCCATCCAAATTGCCCCGCGATTCCGAGTGAGGCAGATGCTGATGCTGCACAATCAACCGATGGCGTGGACCTTATTT
>JABIGM010000009.1 GCA_018650165.1 Methanobacteriota archaeon | reverse complement strand
CATGGCAGAACTACCTAAGACATGGGAAGAGTGGGTCGCTAACTTTAGCGAATGGCAGGACAGAGTCGGTTTCGACAGAGAATGGTTGGGAGATTTCGACCTCTCAATCTTATTCGATTGGGACCGTGCTGGTGATGTAATCGAATACGGTGACTACACAGGTCGTGCAAAGTGGGAGAGAGCGCTTCAAGTTCCTCACCAAAACATCCGTGATGCACTGATTTCAATGATTACAGTTCAAGGAGATACTGAATTCGCATCTGTCGAACAACAGCGTCACCTTCTAGATACTGCACCTACAGACTATGACCGCTATGCAGGGGCTCGTATCATGGCAGAAGAACAACGTCACGGATGGCAAATGGCCTATCTTTTGATGACATACTTCGGGCAGCAAGGACGCCGTGAAGCACAGAAACTCCTCGAGAGAAATGCGCAAGATGGAGACCGCCTATTGGGCGCTTTCAACCGACCAATGCCACACTGGTTAGATTTCTTCTGCTACACAATGTTCGTAGACCGAGATGGTAAGTTCCAGTTAGGAATGCTCTCAACATCTGCATTCAAGCCTTTAGCTGCATCCATGGGACCAATGCTCAAAGAAGAGTCATTCCATCTAGGAACTGGTTCAAACGGCCTACGTCGCATCATCAAGGCAGGAGTTATTCCTCTAGACATGCTTCAGCGATACATGAACAAATGGGTTGCTACAGCACACGATCTGTTTGGAACAGATTCCTCAACATCCGCACACTGGGCATATGTCTGGGGAGTGAAAGGACGATGGGATGAAAGAAAGAAACTCGAAGGCGATATTGATGTCGATAAAGAAGTACTCAATGAAGAAAGTCGTGGGCACTACCACGATGAGATTGTCAAGGAAGTTGAAAAGTTGAATGGATCTCTTCCAGAAGGATCAGATATTACACTAACAGTTCCTCATGAAAACTTCAACAGAGACATTGGAAACTTTGGTGGCAAGAACTGCTACACAGATGGACGACTGTTCGAAGGTAGTGATGATGAATACGCTACTTACATTCAAACTGTATTACCAACTGCTGCAGACGAAGAAGCATTGAAAGAAATTTTCAAGCAGCAATGGGTCGAAGACAAGCCATTAACTCCTCGTCAATTAGCAAGTGGAATTGGCGCTACTGCATGAAGGTGAGTGAATGATACCTGTCTCGCTCTACGGAGCCGACGAATCTGAATTAGATCGCTTCTTCTCGGTTCTTCCAGAACTCGTAAGCAATGCTTACGAAGATAGACCATATCAGGAAACTCTGTTTTCGATTTCAGGAGACAATGTAATCCGACACATTGAGATAGCAGATGCATGGGCTAAACAAACTCCCTTTGCATGGCCAGAAGACGTATTGATGGAAGTTGACATGGCTATTCAGACTGTCAAATACCCTGACGTTGGATTATTAGAACACCTGTTAACTTTGGAAAATATTGACTGTGAAAGAGTTTCCACTTGGATGCATTTTGAAACAAATGTGTATCCCATCTACTCCAAAGAAGCATGTGCAGGCCTCGAAAAGTTAGGTCTAGTTACTCCTTTCAAACCTGATGATATTGCATCATACGGATTGTATGTGCAACGACTTGAAGGATTGAAAGTTCACGCACCAGCCGACGGCATGCCAGAGAATGGGCTCCCAAGAGCACGAATTCTGCAACTAGGCTTGGAGCGATTCGAATGAAAAATGCTACTACCCATGTGAAATTGCTAGCGGTAGCAATCATTTGGGGAATTAGTTGGGTTGCTGGAAGAGTCGTAGTACAGGACATCCCTCCATTCACGGCTGGTTGGTCACGCTACATTATTGCTGTAAGTTGTTTCTTGGCGTTCCTAAAGATAACAAAACAATGGATTACACCGACTAAAGAACAGTGGAAGATAATTATCGCAATTGGATTCCTTTCTACATTTCTCTACCAGGCATTCTTCTTGTATGGAATGAAATGGACTGCTGCTGGTGATGCATCTCTAATGATCACATTCAATCCCTTATTCACTGCCATACTGGCAGTCCCTTTCCTTGGAGAAAAATTTGACAAAAGGCTTGCAGGGGGATTAATTCTATCCGTGGCTGGAGTTTTAGTTCTAGCATGGTTTTCTCCAAATGTTGATCTGCCAATCGAAGAACGACTACTTGGAAATACACTGATTGGCTTAGCAGCATTATCCTGGGCATTTTCGACTATTCTGATGAAAAAGGCGATGTCTGGAGAAAATGCTCTTTCCCCATTACACCTAACTGTCTGGGCAAGTACTGTCGGACTGCTAATACAAACCCCTGCAGTTATCTGGGAGTTCACTCAAGTGGGCATACCAAGTAATGCATCAACTGAATCTTGGCTATGGGTTGCATTCCTGGCGATTCTGTCTACAGTTCTCAGTTACGTCTGGTTTGCAGATGGTATCAAAGTGATTGGAGCAGGTCGCTCTGCACTCTACGTCTATCTCGTACCGGTTTTTGGTATATTCAGTGGATGGTTACTGTTAGATGAAAAATTGGGTTTATCCTTAGCATTATCATTCGTACTAATTGCTGGAGGAGTTTATCTCGCTCAATCCAAGGAATCGTCATGAACCTGAGTCCCTTAGGACTGACACATGGGAATCAATACTGTAGCAGTGATTGGTGCAGGTACAATGGGTGCAGGTATTGCTCAAGTGTGTGCGCAAGCGGGTTGGAAGACCAATCTTTTCGATGCTTTTCCTGAAGGTTTGGAGCGCGGCATGAAAACGATTGATGCTTTTTGGGACAAAGGAATTGCTAGAGGCAAAACAACTCCTGAGCAGAAAATAGAATGGTCCGCAAACTTATATGCGATCTCCGATATGTCAGCCGCTGTTGGCGATGCTGATTTAGTCATTGAAGCCGTACCTGAAATCCCAGAACTGAAACACAAGATTTTCGCTGACCTTGGAGCTATGACCAGAGACGATTGTATTCTAGGAACTAACACATCATCGCTATCTATCGCAGATATCGCTGCTGCATCTGGTAAACCAGACAAGGTCATTGGAATGCATTTCTTCAACCCCGTTCCAATTATGAAACTCCTTGAATTAGTCAAACACGATTCATGTTCCAAAGAGACTATTGCTGCGGCGGAATCCGCTGGAAAAGCGATGGGTAAGACCACAATTCTGGTCAAAGACATCCCCGGATTTGCAACCTCTCGCCTCGGCGTAGTACTTGGAAACGAAGCAATACGTATGCTCGCTGACGGAGTTGCTAGTGCTAAGGATATCGATACTGCGATGGTATTGGGATACAAACACCCAATGGGCCCACTTGCACTAACCGATCTAGTTGGACTAGATGTTCGTAGAGATATCCTACTAAACCTCAAGAAATCATTCAATGATGATTCTTACACGCCACATCCTCTTCTCGAGAAGTTGGTCGCTGAAGGCCGCCTAGGTAAGAAATCAGGCAAGGGCATCTATGACTGGTCATCCGGTTCTGCTGAAGAAACTGAATTGCTTTGACTGGTTGCATTACTGAAACCTTTGGCAAGGCATCTGTTGGCCTCAGAACTACAATGGGCCTGGGCCCAAGTAGGAGTCCTAAGCAATAACAGAAATTCAGTTTCTGCGGCTGCTAATCATTGCTGCACCAAGTAGTGCTACAATGCCAAGCGCTGCTGTGAATCCAGGTAGGAATCCATCGCCATCTGCTTCCAAATCTTCACCTGTGCCATCACCCATTCCGTTCACTGTTAGAGTTCCAGACTCGGCGTGGTGGCCATCTGTCCAGGTTACATCGAAGGAATAGGTGCCATCATATCCAGTAGGAACCGAAAGCAAGAGGCTTGCTTCAGCTTCAGCAGTAGCAGTATATGTGGAGGTGAGATTCAAATCCGCGTTGGAGATTGTTACTGTCATCTCCTTTCCTTCTGGGTCTATGCACACAACATAAATCTTGTATTCAGCGCCATCCATAAGGTCGATTATGTAATCTCCACTCTCTGGTGCTGTATCGATTCCAGCTCTTGTATCGAATGTGCCATCAGCCATAACTACTGCATATGCATAAGCACACATTGGTAATTTGTTCGTATCCATCTCTTCCCAATCAATAATCGGATTGTTGGTATCATTAGGATCAGGTAGTTCCCCAATATCTGTCTTTTCGAGAATGAAAGTTATTTCCTCGCCCTTATCAGGACAGTCTGCAGAAAACCAAGCATCATTGTATCCATCATATTCGAAGTTTAAGGTTGGAGTTCCACCATCATCATCGACAGTGGTGCCTGTAATACTGCTTACACTCCAAGTGTCGCTATTGTGAATCCAAATACCATCTACTTCACAGGTATGATCGAATCCATCGCCATCCGCGTCGTTACAACCATCGCAATCATTATCGACGCCATCAGCTAATCCATCGCCATCCGCGTCTGCAGATTCTGTGAAAGTGAAAGTGTGTGTTGTTGAATCTGCATAGGGAGTAGTCTGGAAAGATACTACCTGGCCCATTACCATGGTAATTTCACTGTCGCCTTCAACTAAGCCTTTAACATCCATCCAAGCATCGACCAGCATTCCAGTTGCGCCATCCAGTTGCATCTCATCAGTCATGTCGAAATCTTCTAATGATTCTTCAGACATCATCATGAGTAAGAGATTGACTTCGTCCTGAGTGACTTCACCATCATCATTACCAAAGAATGAGTCTGCCATCATTGTGTACATTGCAATGCTTTCTGCATCGTCAATAACCATACTTTGAACTAACACAAACTCCATTTTTGAATTAGTCCATTGCTCGAACCAGATATCAATATCCAGTGAAGCAATTTCTATGTCGTCTCCTCCGTCACCGGTGCCGTTAGGCTCATCGGAGCCATCGCCACAATCGTCCTCGCCATCATCAAACCTGTCCATTGGGATTTCATTGCCATTGTCACAAACGAAATCGATAGATGGGTCAACGTCATCGCAGTCTACGGGCCCTCCATAACAGATATCTGTTCCATCGCCAATGACATGGTCACCGGTATCTGTCCAAATATCGAGGGACGCCCAATACATTCCGTATGAATAGTTTGTCGGATCAAGTTCTACGCCCACATCAATGTAGATACTCCATTGGCCAGAGTTCGATTCAAACTCTGCGACTTGATTGAACTTGGCACTCGTTCCATCGTAGTGTTCAAGAAGGATTTCGTATACTAAAGAGGTATTCACAGGTAGGTCATACACGTCAAAAAATAAGTTCATGGTTGCCTCATCATAATTTATGTCCATCCCTGGCCAAGTTGGTTCTTCTCCAACCCATAAGCAGTCATTCTGCCAATCTAACTTAAATTCATTACCATCTTCAATCATAGTGGCTATGATTTCAAAGCAATATTCTCCAACTTCATAGCCAGATATATCAACCATATCTCCATCTGTGACATTGAAAAATTCTGTTTCGTTTCCAGTATTTTCATCGTAAATCTTAGCTGTGATGTTTTCACCTTGGTATGCATCATATACATGCCATGTAACCATCGTTGTAGCCTCATCAAAACTTATGCCAACCCCAACGTTAGAACAGGTTTCTCCTACGCAAAGAGTTGGAACTTCATCCCAGAAATCATTTTCATTCCAAACATTAATGTGAACCTCGTAATAGCCATCTGCGAGATTAGTGATAACTGTTACAGGTTCTGTTGGAATATCGACTTCTTCAACATAGAATTGTTGAACTCCATCAGTTGCATTAGAAAATGAAACGTCATAACTGAAGTTTGTTGTGTTTAGGTTTTCTGTTGGAATAATAGTCAATTCTCCTTCTATACTATCCCAGGTCCACTCAATAAGCATTCCATCATCATCTCCGTCTGCAGAAGAAATTCCTGCAAAGGTAGTGGTGATTAATGCAAGCGCCATTAGGACGGCTGTTGTTGGTTTAAATTTAGATAAAACGTTACGCTTCATGCACATTTGTGGAAGCCAATTATAGATAAACTATTAGGCGAATATGTCCATTTTTGGGCTGGTAAATTACAACACATTAAGAGGAGACCCTCCTACAAGAGATTATGGAAGTTACTCGTGAGTTTATTCGAACATTCACTTTTATCACCGGACCACTAGTTTTGATCAGTTACGCATACGCTCTTTCTCGCCTAGAGGATTGGGATTCATTGTGGGGCGGAGTTCCAAAAACTTGGATTACATACATCGTTCCATTCATGTTACTTGCTGCAATTGGATTCTTGATGTACTGGTGGGTTGCATTATTCCAACTTGATGTCGCAGTGTTTGAATCTCTTAGATGGCCGTGGAGTGAATCAGATGGCAATGGAGGCCAGAGATTGTTACTCGCATATGCAATGTTTTTGATTCCTTCAGCGTTATGGATTGACAGCACTATGTTCCATATGTCGAACTCATATTCTTGGACGCCCTACCTCGTAATCGGGATACTGGTATTGGCTTCGATTGGAAATATCATGTTTGGACTCCTTGCATATGGAGCTTGGCAAGACGGGGTTGATGGGGCTGGGATAATGCTACTTGGTTCGATATTCCTTGGTATTCAAGTCATACTCAATGACCTGATTGTTTGGTCTGCTAAGTTCCCTTGGTAATCATAAAGAGAAATAGTCCAAGATAAGTATGAATATTATTGACAATGATAGTATTAGTATCAATGCTCCAGCTCCCAAAACGAACAGTATAGCATCACGGTTCTTACGATACCATTCGTGCTCAGTCATTTCTTCATCCAATTCCTTTAGTTCTTCAATACCTTGCTTAATACGTTCCTCAGGCTTGAGATCGTAAATTGCTTGAGCCGCGATTTGCTTAGGATTTGGAATAGATAGTTGGTCGCCGATTTTCCGAAGGGCTTCAGACAAATCATCTCCTGTTGGGTCTGTTTCTCTCCAATTAGGTCTGAATTTCGCATAAATACGAATCAAACCCAACCGAGTAGCCAATGAAATGAACATTATGATTATGAAAGCTTGAGGCATAATTGAAAGTGGGAATAGGATGACAATCCAAATAACCAGAAGGAAAATCCAAATTAATTCGACAACCAAAGGGCCTTTGTTTGAAGCTTTTTCTGGTTGAGGACAAGACCTTCTGTCATGCCCTTCCTGTCTACAAATACCGCATTTCATTGCCATTATGATCACTCTTTATCTGAGAAATCAGGTTTCCGTTTGTTCAGGAATGCATCTATTCCTTCTGCGAAGGCAGATGTGGTTCCTGCCGCTTCAATCAATGTTCTCTCATGCTTTAGATGAGTTTCAAAATCATT
>JABIGM010000029.1 GCA_018650165.1 Methanobacteriota archaeon | reverse complement strand
TCTGGGGGACGAGGAATCGTACTTGCCCATAGGTGGGAAAACCGAACTGAAGTATTCAAAATCCTCATTGCAATATGGACACTCATATGTCCCTTTTGAATCACTGCCAAGGTCTACTGTCTTGGTGCATGAAGGGCACTCTACTTCGACCATATTGTGTTCTGATATTATTTGGGGTATAATTCTTGACCCTACACCCACCCAAACCCTTGCGATACCCACGCGTGAGACGCCTGTTGCTTCGGTACCGACGCGTGGAGTGTCTGTACAATGGGTATACAAAGGGTTGCAGCAGGTTGATTTAGACTCATAAACGCCTTTTCTGAAATAGAAAACGGCTCAATCATTATGTGAGATTAGAGTCTGGAACTATTATGGTAGAGATTCTTTGTCCTCACTGTGAAGAGGAAATCGGATTGGATGACGATGCAGTGGGGGAATTCATTTGCCCGCATTGCGACGGGGATTTTGAGTGGGGAGAGCCCGAAGAAGCAGACTTGGAGTCACAAGGTTTCGATAGAGACTACAGTGGTCTACCGGATCTCATCTACAGTTTTGGGATGTTAGCATTCACCTTGGTAATGGCAATTGTCACAGTGGTTGGATTGAGTTCTAATTCATGGTATAATATCGACACCGCTTACGTTGACGGTCCAGCCGAATATAAGGGAGAATTTGTCTTCGGACTTTCTGAAGTTGAAATAACGTACACATTAATTTCTCCAGCCGGAACCAGCATCGATGGAGAGACGTATAATTACGAAGATGAAGAGAATAAAATTTTGCAGGAGCTTGAAGAAATAGATGAGTATGGTTTGTGCGATGATGTTGCTGAAGAAGAACAGCAGCAATGCCAAAATAATTTGGCTGAATGGAAACATGAAACAACAGTGAATTTGGAGGAATGGGAAGATTGGAACAGTTCTGGTTCTTTGATGAATTTCTTTTTGGTAATTTGTTTAATTTTCTCTATCATCATATTGCTCTCCAAAATATCTATTCTTCTGGACGATAATACAAACATGGAATTACCTGCAAATATGATTGCGATTCTTAACAAGGCAGACAACATCTCTACTTTTGTGACTGGAATATTGTTACTGATTGGTTGTGTAATTTTTACTGTCATGTCCCCTGGAGAGTTCTATATGGCCCGAGTTTTTGCTGGCGATGGAGATATCTCCAGTGGCATGGGGATGATATGGTGGACCACACTGCTATTGTCAATTGGATACTTTTCTGCCTCTATTCGTGGACTGGTGTCAGATTTCAATTGAGTAAAAATCAATCAGCAGAAACCTTGGTGACTCACAAGGGTCTGAACAGAACACCCTCAAGTGTTGAACCAAATTTTACATCGTCTCTCATGGGCTGATACAGACAACCGACATATCATTTCCATGAAATCGCGAGGGTTCAATCAAACCCCTCAAGACATTATGGAGGAGTACAATGGGTGTTCAGTCCCCCAGTACACTGCCTACCCTTACAACCCTAGCGAAACAATGGATTCTGATTTAGATGGCGTTGGAGATAATGCTGATGCTTTCCCTAACGATGCTAGCGAAACTTTGGATACAGATGGTGATGGAGTTGGAGATAATGAACAACTGGCTGCTGAGTTGGCAGCTAAGGATGATGACTCTGGTAGTAGTATGATGTTGATTATTGGAATCATCGTTGTAGTGATAGGTGGCGCAATCATAGGACTACTTTTCATGCGTAAGAAAGGTGATGAGATAGGCGTGGATACAAGTAAAGACTTCACACAAAACTTGATGCCGGGACAATTCAGACCATTCCAACCTACACATGTCGAAACACAGGTTGCAATGCCGCAGCAAGTTGTTGCCCAGCCTGTTGCTATGCCTGCAATTGTTGCTGAGCCAGTTGTGGTCCAACAATGGACTGATGAGAATGGCAACACCTGGAGAGCAATGGACAATGGGACTACCTTGTGGTGGAATGGAACCGATTGGCAGCAAGCCTGATTCCCCTTAGTGGGTAGTCATTAGTTTGATTGCATAAACAACGCACCAACGAATATTTATTCATTGCAAGATGAATCTGAATTCAGTTGGATATAGTGGAAAGAACGTTGATTCATTTCAAAGTGTGACATCTCAAATGTGGTTCCAGTAAAGTCACCTTCAGCGATTAATTGCCATGGTGCTGTTTGGTTGTCAACCATTCCCCAATGTTTCCAAGTGTAGGTGCAGGAGGCATCCAATCCATCCACTGAGAGATTGACGGTATCGTTAAATTCACTAAATCCATTGGGCTGACTTGCATTTTCATCGACATATCGAGAAAGTAGAATGCCTACTTGCGAACCATTTTCAGATTTCCCAGCCAGAATATTAAACTCGTTTGAATCCAAAGAATCTGAAGGAAAACCTCCTTCGTTTTGCAATCGAATAGAAGTGTTAGCAACCATTTCACCGTACACAGTCCATGTAATTCCAGGTGGTTTTATTCGCCCATTCTCCTCCCAAAAGAAACTTCTCGCGGCGAAGAAATGCGCCATTCTCAGGGTATTAACATCATAGCTTGAATTTCCGGCATTTCCCTCCCATAGATCATTATAGATTGTTAAAACGCTAGTCAAATAGGCCTGACTGGAATAACTTTGTGCATAAACCGGGATATTCCGATTCCATTCTGTAATGTAAACGGGAGTGTTTTCTGAATAGCCGTATTTGGCTAAAAACACGCCAATCGAATCTGTTTCGTGAGCGAAGATTAATGTTGTTTGGGAGGGGTTTATCCTGTACAAGTGGACATACACAGAATTTATTGGTTCATTATTTAGTTGAGCCAGTTCCATGAATCTTTCAGAAAAATCGATCGTAGCCTCTCCTAATGTGATGGCAGCAACAACATCAATCTCATCACCGAATTCCTCGATAACCGCTGAGTTTACCGCATGAAAGAGTTCATAATATTCTTCTGCAGTACCATTCCACCAATCAGATAAATATGGTTCATTCCAAACTTCAACTACATCAAAACTATCATAATAAAAGCCATCATTCCAACCCATTCGATAATGCTTCAATACTTGGACTGCCGCTTGTGCAAAGACTGTGAAATTATCGGGTGGGCTACGCCAATCAGAACAATCTGGGTAGGCAGGGAATGCTTTAGAGTAGCCCAGTCGCCAATAGACGCTCGTATGAGTGGTCGCCATCGTAGCTTG
>JABIGM010000064.1 GCA_018650165.1 Methanobacteriota archaeon | reverse complement strand
GATGAATACGGTGTATCAACAAACCGATTCGGATAAGTTGCAAGGGGTCATCCGAAACCCCTTTGAATTTTATTTCCCGATACAAAGGGGATTCAGTGGGTCGATACAGACGCTACCCTTTGCAATGGATGTTGCGGCTCAAAGAGTCTGTATTCCACCTAGTGGCATATCTGGAAGCATAGTGATATTTTCACCACGAAGACTTGGCCCTGAACTAATTGTAGCGAAGATTCCCTTGTCTGCCAAGTTGTGCGACAATGCGAACCAAGTACGGCCATATGCATCGACTCTGATGTCTAAGAAGTCACCAAGCCCGCCACATCGGTTGTAGCCACAGTCGTTTTCTATGTCGATTGGATCTCCTTCGGTGTTGAGTTGAACCGTTGTGAGAAGAGGAGTTTCGTTAAACGCATCTGTGGTATAAGTGAGGTATGCATTCCATGTTTCTTCATCTCCTTCAGTCTCACCCACGTAACCGAATGCAACAGTTCCTGCGTCACCTGCAACAACAACTGGGAACCCTGTGCCTGAAAGGTTGATTGGCGGAGCGATCATTGTGGCATTAGACCATGTATCGCCTTGGTCCACAGAATATGACCAGTATGGCATGTTATCCAATCCCATCCACATTGCATGGACATTTCCTTCACTATCGACTTCGACTTGAGCTTCTTCAGCATTCCAAGTATTGGCGATACCAGTCTCAGTAGTTGGTAGAACATGCTCTGTCCAACTGATTCCGGCATTTGTTGTTCTAAATACCGAATATCCATCTCCAGAACATCCCTTGTTTCCACGGTAGAAGTTTCCATCAACACTCCCTACTAAATGGGCTGAAAGGCCGCCTGAATTGCAGGTAACTGGAGCACCTGAGGTTTCAGGACCCCATGTAGCGCCTCCATCTTGACTTGAAGAGCAGAGTGGATGTGGCGCATTTCCGTTAATACAGAACATCCAGGTAGTTGGGTGTAATAATGCGGGCATGTTGCTACTAGCGATTGTTTGGTGGTCTTGAACAGAGTAAATTTGTGTTGCTACACTTGGGCCATTCCAACTAGCACCTTCATCATCTGACCATTCAACAGTCATTCCTAGCAAAGCATGCATATCGAATTTCATGATTCTACTAGTCCATGGGTCAACATAGATGTAAGGGTCATTGGAATTTGCAATCGGGAGAAAAGGGTCATAGATATTTTCACAATTGTAATCCAAAACATCGTGCATTCCAATGAGGTCACAAGAAATAATTGCGGTTGAGCCAGCAGGCCCATTCCCGTAAGAACTCATTACCATCATGTCATTTTGTGTAATCCCCATAGTTGGCTCAAACGTTGACATACCTATTCCGTAGTAGGTTCCAACCGCTTCATACGGGGTGTTTCTATCAGTATATTCGAACTCATCATTACCCCACGCATCGGTTCCACCAGGGAAATGGTACCACGTTAAATCAGGTTTTTCAAAATTCCAAACCGAAGGTGTCGCTACGATATCTTCCTTTTCATCATCGCCAAAGCATCCTGCTAGTGATGCACTTACCATCAATAATGAAAGAAATATTGTTCGCATTTCACTCACCGAATAAATCACTTCCAAGCAGAGGTAGTAATACTGAAGCATCACCCTCCACACAGACATTAGGCGCCTCAGGACGCATTTTTCCCCAACTAATTGCTTCACGAAGACGAGCACCTGAAAGGCTCCCATCGTGTTCTGGTGCTGTAGTGATGTATACGGCGGAATCAAGTCCTCCGCGGTATTGGTTCCACCAAATAACGTGATGCTTGGAAATTCCTCCTCCTACCATGAGGGCGTTTGATTTCTCAACATCCCACGTTAGGTCACTCATTACTTGTTCATCAGCAAGTGTATCGATGTGGAAATCTCTGTATTTCTGTCTAAACATGAATAATTGTGCACCAATACTTCCATCAGTAATTCCCGGGATACAAACGGGGACTTGATTTTTGTAAGCCCAATAGATTAGGGAATCGGGTGTTCCTATACGCTTGCCCAGTTCCCAAACAAGATGTATAGAGCCGAATCCAAGCCAGGCATCTGCTCCCTGTTTTCCAGTTTCAGCGAGCCTATCCTTGCGAATTTCTTCAAGAACAGGCATAACTACAGCTTCAATAATTTCACCATAACTCGAGTTCGGAACAATCACATTTCCAAGTCGCATCAACTGGTGTTCACCCAGTTCAATATCGTCCAATTCAAATGATCCATGGTAGTAGTGCTTGTGTGACCTAGCAATATCATGGTCAAGCATGCCACATGTTGTCGAAACAACATTGAACATTTTTCGCTTTATTGCTTCGACGAAGAAACCCCTCGTGCCCGTTGCACAGAGGCATGCAGGAAATGACAACCAATTTGTGACTTTACTAGCATCACCATCCACTTCATTGAGTTCTGATTTCATACTTGTGAGAATCTCTCGTGCGTATGCGAGTTTAGTCGCAGTGAAACCACCGGCGGAGGCCATCTGGTCAATGAGCGAACTAGCGTCAGTTAGTTTCGCAAAATCATAGTCTTCGACGGGCTTGTCAAAAGACTCAGGGTCTATTCCCATGAATGATGGCGTGCGGCTTTCGCATATGAAACCCATGACTATGTCATGGTGATTCAATTTCCACTATCATATCACGTAACATTGCTGCTCTTTCGAAGTCAAGTTCTAATGCTGCTTGCTGCATCATTGCCTTTAATTCTTCAATTGAAAAATTAGTTTCTTCAATTGGTTGAGAAATGTTACTGGTCACTGAATTAGAGCGAGCCCATTGCCCGGCTCCAACGTTGAGATTACTCGCCCAATCTCCACCTTTCCTTCCACCTTTAGAGCCCACTAATCGTTTGCCACCAGAAGTTCCAGCGATTAATTCGTCAATATCGCTGCCCATTTGCGGCAGGGCTTTTTGAATCGTAGAGGGGATTATTCCATGTTTTTCATTATGGGCAGTTTGTCTTTCTCTTCGTTCAAGTGTTTGACGTATTGCTGCAGTCATTGGAGGGCTCATAGAATCAGCATAGAGGATGACTTTGCCATTTGAGTTTCTAGCGGCTCGACCGATTGTTTGCAGAAGGCTTCTTTCATTTCTTAGGAATCCTTGACGGTCAGCATCAAAGATCGCAACCAAACTAACTTCCGGAATGTCTAATCCTTCTCTGAGAAGATTTATTCCAACGATTGTATCAATGTGTCCTATTCGTAGGGCATTGATGATTTCAGTTCTCTCAATCGTATCTATTTCTGAATGTAGATGGTGAGCCTTGATTCCCATCTTATTGAGGTACTGTGCAACCTCTTCGGCGAATTTTATTGTTAGAACAGTAACTAAGGCCCGCTCACCTTTCGCTATTCTTGAATTTATTTCCGACATTAGGTCGGCAATCTGCCCCTCGGTATTCCTAACTTCGATAAGTGGGTCAAGTAGGCCAGTAGGTCGAATCTCCATACGTGGTATATCCTCTATTATCTGCAGCATGTCGTACATACTTTCTGAATCAGGGTGTTTCTTTGGATATTCGGGGGTATCGACGCCACCGCCTCCGGCCATATGGCGTAGCCCTAATGGGGCATCTTGACCCGTGACTTCACAGAGATGTAGGAGTTCTCTTTCACCAGGCGTGGCACTAACATACACCATCTGGGGAACTAATTCTTGAAATTCATTAATTTTTAGTGGTCGATTATCAGCTGCAGAAGGTAGCCTGAATCCATGTTCAATTAAGTTCAATTTCCGACTCCTGTCTCCCGCATACATCCCGCCAACCTGGGGTAGCGTTACATGTGACTCATCCATTATCACAAGAAATTTATCTGGATTGCCATGGAATTGCTTTGCAGCAGCTGCAAAGAAATCCAGTAAACAATACGGGCGCTCACCATGATTGCGCCCATCAAAGTGCATAGAATAGTTTTCAACAGCAGTACAGTGTCCAATCTCACGAAGCATTTCAAGGTCGTACCTTGTTCGTTGTTCTAGGCGATTTGCTTCTAGGTCCTTTCCTTCGCTTTTTAGTCCAGCAACTTGGCCATCAAGTTCAGTTTCAATATTCTCGAGGGCTGCTTCGAATCTTTCAGGGGACACCATGAAGAATTCTTTGGGGTGAATCCACGCCTCATCCAGTTCATCAAGAATTTCCCATGTAATCGGGTCACAAATTTGTATGTGTTCAACGCCATCAAATCCGAATCTAATTCGCAAAGGGTCGTCCCTACTTGGCATCCAAATATCTAGGTTTTCTCCGCGTAGGCGTACTTCTCCTCGCTTGAGATCAGTTGTCGTTCGATTATATTGTAATGCAACCAGTTCTCTAATCAGATCTATCGGTTCGATGGTTTGACCTACATGTGTCCGACAATGATATTCTAGGAATGTTTCAGGTGCGTTTAATCCGTAAATACAGGAGACGGAAGAAACTACGATACAATCGGGGCGGCTAACCAAACTTGCGACTGTTGCAAACCGTTCTTGTTCGATTCTTTCATTGATTGAGAGTTCTTTATCAATATACAAATCCCTCTTTGGTAAGTATGCTTCAGGTTGGTAATAGTCGTAGTGAGAGACAAAATACTCGACACGATTTACAGGAAATAATCCAGACATCTCTTGATGCAATTGGCGCGCTAGTGTTTTGTTGTGGCTCATTATCAAAGTAGGAATATTTAGGCGCTCAATAATGTGAGCCATTGCGAATGTTTTGCCAGAGCCGGTAACGCCCAATAGCACACATCTCGATTGGTTATTTTCCAATTGCAAAACCATTTTCTCAATTGCACTTTCTTGGTCGCCAGCGGGTAGATGTTCAGAGTGTAAACTAAATCGGGATATCTCGGGCGACAAGTGGTCCTTTATCGCCCCTTCAAGGGCCTTCGATATGTCGAAGGGGTCACTCATATTCTCACAACCTATGGGAGATACAACCCACCATTAACGTGTATCACCGCACCGGTGATATAATCTGATTCTTCACCAACTAGGAATGAGACAGTCCCTGCAATATCTTCGGGGGTTCCAATTCTTTTTAGAGGGACTTCTGCCTCTCTACTAGAGCGTTTTTCTTCACTATCGCCTGCCAGAATATCTGTGTCGACAAAGCCTGGTGCGACAATGTTTACCCTCTTGCCTTCAGGAGCAAGTGATTGTGCTAGGGAGCGAGCCCACGTTGCTAGAGCTGCCTTCGAGGCGGAATAGTCTGCTCCGTGTGCGGAGCCCCTTGTTCCTAATTGACTACCAATTACACAAATCCTGGCATTACTGACAAGGTTAGTCTTAATCGCCTCCCATACCAAAAAAGCACCTTCGAAGTTGGTTGACATCGTTCGCCTCAAGTGATCAATATCGAGTTCTTTGGCATCTATACGGTCGTATCTGCCATGGTTTATGACTAGAACTTCAATACCTGTCGATACCCATGGATGTGTTGCCAGTAATGCAACTTCTCTAGCGTCGGTTACATCACAATTTACTGCTACAGCATCTATACCCGAATTTCTAATTTCGTCCACTACCATTTCAGCAGGTTTTGAGGAATTACAGTAAGTTAGGAGGATTCTGTAACCATCTTTCGCTAACCTTTTCGAGATAGCGGCTCCGATTCCGCGGCCCCCTCCGGTCACTAAAGCGGTGCGCATATCATGTCTTAGGAAGGCACTTGCTCAATAAATCACTGGAGGAATTGCGCAAGTTGTGGCGGCTGCCAACCTTCAGGTTTCAGTACCTTTCCGTCTTCTCTGCGAATGACCTTACCATCCACTAATTTGGCCATATTGGAGCGATGTACTTCATCAAATGCATCATCATAAATATCTTGCATTCCATGATTGATTATTGTTCCTGCAAGAATATATCCAATGTCAGCCAGAGCATCTAGCACTTCTACTAAATCGCCAGCCCTTGCGGCTTCGGCATATTCTTGAACTTCCTCAGTTAGGAGTTTAATTCGTAATTCAATAAGTTCATCTGGGCCTAAGCCAGGGTCATCACGTCGAGGTATTTCGAATGCCTGATTAAATTCAAGTAGGGACTTGACGATTGGATTCATACATCACGGGGGCTCACGCCGCTCTATGAAAGTTGCATTGCCGCCAAGAGTATCCATCCAGTGGAAACATGTGCTCTAAACCACCATTTTTGGAATTGTGAACCAGAGGCAGTGAGTACTGTAATCACAAACAGCAGCGAAATTACAGTTCCGGCAACAGAGACTACTGAAAAGGCAAATGCCCACAATGGAATCGAGAGCAGCATAACAGTCATTGTAACAGGGGGTTGGAACCTTGCAGGAAATGATTTTACTCCATTTTTCTTATCGCTTTCAATATCCATTTGTGCATATCCCAAATCAAATGCTGCAATCCACAATCCTACTCCGATGGAGACATAGAGTAAATCTGGATACCAAGAGTTCGAAGAGATTTCTCCAGTTATTGCTACCCATGCACCTGCTGGTGCGAGCGCTAAGCATCCGCCTAGCCACCAGTGGCAAAGCCAAGTGTACCTTTTCAGGTAAGGATAGATGATGAATACGATTACTGGGATTGGGGAAAGATAGAGGCATAATGGATTGAGCATCCAAGCCCCTCCTATTAGCATGAGTAAGAATACACAACACAGGATCCAAGCCGTTTGCAGAGACATAGTTCCTGCTGCCAAATGCCGGCCTGCTGTACGCGGATTTTCCGCATCGATATTACGGTCGATGATCCGATTCAATCCCATTGCTAACCCTCTTGCTCCAACAGCTGCAATCAATATCCAAAGTAATTGGAATATAGTGGGGTCGCCGGCCATAAAAGCTCCAATGAATACAAATGGTAAACTGAATAATGTATGCTCAATTTTAACAAAAGATGCAATTTGTTTGAGGTCCATTACATCACCAAATTGTTAGGCCACGGCGGCAAGTCAAACCTTTCAATTGATTCGAGGGTTTCAGGGTCGTGCATCGTAATTCCTGGCCAACGCCTTACTGTGGATGGCCCTTCATTGGAAGGTATCGGAGTTGTAGCGTCCCAGAATATTCTGCCATCCTCTATGATAAAATCACGTTCAACTGCGAAGCGAGAAGTGAGTTGCCACAGGAGTCGTCGATTAGCACCTTTGCCATGTAAATCCAAGTCGTTATCAGTGACAAATAGCCAGCGAAGTTGTTTTTGAGAGTCCAATTGCCAAATTAAATTTCGCAATTGACTTATTTTATCACGTTGAGCGGCTGCAGCCTCTTCATTTGGCCATTGTAATCCCGTGCGTAGATTTGGCCTCCCTTCAATATCAACAGTTACCACGAGCATTGAATTTCTAAGGAGGAGGCAATCTTCAATTAATTCCAATTTTGAAATCTCGTCTAGTAGTGAATCGTTAATTCCTGGCGCCTCTTCTTCACCCCTTCTCCAAGGAGGGCACTCTTCGATAGGAGAGCCTTCGACGGGATTTCCACTTCTTGGGTCGGATGGAATAATTGTAGTAGCATCGATTATTAATTTCGAATGTACATTCTCATAGGTTGAAGCCGGTTCCAAAGAATCACTTACCATCCCATCTAAAATTGTCAAATCAGAATTTGGGTCAACCCGATCGTTTAGGACATCCAATAGCGCATCAAGGTCGCTAGGGTCTTCATCGGTTGCAACTAGGATTTTCAAGAACATCATCTGCCCGGCTCCTAACAACCCAAGACATGTTTTTCGTGCTTGGCGTGGGTACCTCTGTTTGCTCTTCACAATTGCAAGGTTATGGAAACCAGTTTCAAGAGGTAGGTGCAAATCAAGAACATCTCTATGTTGGAAAGAAAGGATTGGGCGGAATTGCTTCCCGATTGCTTCTCCAAGGTAGCCATCTTCCATCGGTGGTTGTCCAACTATTGTGGCGGGGAGTACTGCATTTTTCCTTCGTGTAATCGCGGTGACATTAAGCACAGGGTATTGTCCAGTCAATGAGTAGAAACCGAAATGGTCGCCAAACGGACCTTCGGTTCTAGTCTTTGATGCATCGACCCATCCTTCAATCACGATATCTGCATCGGCGGGAACCATCAAATTTTGAGTCAAAGCTTTGGTTATTCTCAAGCGACGCTTAGCTAGGAATCCTGCAAACATGTATTCCTCGAGGTTATCCGGAAGAGGGGATATTGCTGAAAAAATCAATTCAGGAGGCCCACCTATACAAATCGCAATCGGCATTTTCCCATCGGGCCATGCATCGGCATGGTCTGCTCCATGCTTGTGAATTTGCCAATGTAGCCCTACTTCCTTTGGTCCAAATATTTGGCTACGATACATTCCAAGATTGTGCTCCCCAGAAGATGGGTCTTTGGTTACTACTAATGGTAATGTAATGTATCTGCCACCATCCATTGGCCACGTCTTTGGTATTGGCAACTGAGTTACATCGGTATCCATTCGTATGCGTTGACATGAACCCTTTCTGACTTTTTTTGGTGGCATTGACATGGCGTCACGTAGTAATGGCAAACCAGTCCAGGGTTTGCGCAATATTTGTCCAATATCTGGTTTCATCAAGGCAACCAATCTGTCGCCGATTTCAGTGTCATGCGCTGCTCCAAGTGCTCTAAGGGTTCTATCGTGGCTTCCAAACAAGTTCATCGCAAGTGGGATCTCACTGATTTCTCCATTTGGAAGGCGCGGCTTCTCGAATAAAACGGCAGAGCCGCCACTCTTGACTAAACGGTCTGCAATTGCGCCCGCTTCTAATTCGACATCGACCGGTTCAGTGATTCGCAGTAACTCTCCTTCCTTTTCCAGATGGGCTAGCCAACGAGTCATATTACGCCAGGCCATGGTGCTGCTAGGGGGCACTCTTCATCAATACTTGTTCTGTGCCGACTCATTGAAGTCCCGCCTCCCCTACGGGGAGGCATGGCGAGTTGCGATGTGCTGATTATCGGGGCCGGTCCGGGGGGCGGTTCTTCTGCTCTCCATTCCGCTCGTCTTGGCCTCAGCACTATGATAGTCGAAGCTGACCCTGAAGTCGGCGTCCCAGTTCATTGTGGTGAATGCCTTTCACAGTTAGCAATCGACAATCTAGATCTCGAACTTCCCGAAGAAGTTATTGCGCTTAGATGTGAAGGTATCAGGGTCATATTCCCCGACGATACAAAAAAGCTCCTGACAGAGAAAGGATATGTTCTGGAGAAACATCTCTTCGAGCAATGGTTGTGTGGTGAAGCGGTCAAAGAAGGGGCTAGTTTACACCTTTCACACCGCGTAACTTCTATGGAAAGAATTTACAATAGCGAAAATAAATTTTCCAATTGGAAAATAGACGGTCGTGGAAATGAATTTCCAATTGAATGTAAAGCAGTAATTGACGCTTCAGGTGTAAGCGGAGCGGCCTCAAAATTACTTGATATGGGCACTGAAGTAGAAGTGATTGCAGGATTCCAGTATGAGATGACAGAAGTTGAAAATGATGGTTATCTCGACTTTTATTTATGGCCAAAATATTCTCCACATGGATATGTATGGATGATTCCTAAGAAAGGTGGCAGAGCAAATGTTGGTTTGGTAACTACCGATAAAAAAGGGGCCATCAAATACCTTGACAAATTTGTCGAGGATACCCCTTTCAAAGGAAAGTTAATTCAAAACCCTGAATGGAGAAAGTCAGGCTCTAAACCAAGACCATTTGGCGGTACAATACCAATTTCGGGGCCGCGAGAAATTACAACTGGTGACGGTTTGATTTTGGTGGGCGATGCTGCAGGATTCACCTCTCCTCTATTCGAAGGTGGTTCTCACCTCGCTTTGTGGTCAGGTCGTGAAGCAGCCAAGACGATATCATCAGCAATTTCTCAAGGAGATCTTTCTGATTCAAGACTTCAATCTTATTCTAAGGCCTGGAAAAAGAAGTTTCCGCCATATAATAAAATTTTGAAGGGTAAGACCTCGCTATACGAACTATCGGACCAAGAATTATCCAATATGGCACATTGCCTTCCCGAAGAATTGGGTTCAATGTCTGCTCTAGATAAAATTTGGATAGGAACAAAAATCTTAGTTCGTCATCCACTTCTGTTCACGAAAGGTGTAATTAGCGTACTTCTTTCATTTGGTTATTCTAGAGCCAAATATTTCGGATGGTGAAATTGTGGAAGCAATGCTAATGCCACTGGCTGTATTCATTGCAGCATGGGTAACATACCGTCCTGATGCAAGGGTAACTTGGATTATCGCAATCCCTTTCTTTGTACTTGCAGCGATGTTTACCTTGAATTTTGATTCAATACATTTGGTTGCATGGTATGGTGGAGAAGAGTTACCAATTCGCTATCGTTTTGCAGCAACATGGGCTGCGAGAGAAGGGCCAATTCTTCTTTGGGCAGCATGGATGGCTTTGCTTTCTATAATCTGGCGCAAACCTCTCTCTGGAGAGAACAAAGAAACTCATTTGTTGCGTTTGCGATTGATGAATGGGTTTGCACTCACACTACTTTTGGTGGCATGGATTCTACGGCCATTCAAACCAGCTGAAGGTTCAGGGCCTGGACTCAACGAACTTCTGCAAACTGATCTGATGGTAATTCATCCACCCCTTATCTTCTTGGCTTACTCACTTTGTCTCACTCTCGCATTCATTGCAATTTCTTCGATACTTACAAACTCAGATGGAATAAAAGAACGGTTAATCCATGTAGCAAGGCCATCTTTCTTCTTTGCAACATTGGGTATTGGGTTAGGTGGATTATGGGCTTACTTAATTCTTGATTGGGGTGGCTATTGGGCATGGGACCCAGTAGAAACAGGTTCACTTCTTCCTTGGATTTGTCTTGTCGTATTACTTCATCTAAGAACTAGGCCGGGCAAAACCCCAGACCATATTTGGGCAGGCATTGCAATGGCATCTGCAGCATTGGCCCTATTTGCAACAATGGTAACTAGGGCTGGAGGAGTTTGGGCGGTAAGTGTTCACACATTCGTAGTCGATTCATCGGGTTCACCACCAAGCGATGTTTTTGGTAGAATAATGGTTTTACTTTCAGACATTAGTGGTATTGAAGTGGTAGTTTATTTGCTAGGGATAATTCAGTTGATGGGTATCTTCTTGGCATCTCGGTTAGGCACAAGTTTCTCAATCTGGTGGCTTGCATTATTGCCTGTTACAGCGGCGGTTGGAGTGATGGGCGGTGGAGATGTACTCGATGGCTTCCCGCCCACTTTCGTAGTATTATTAGGCCTTGGTCCATTCATTGAATCTGGCATCAAGTCTCTTTCTACCGGTCATGATTGGAAATGGTTTGCAATTCCTGCTGTGATGGTAGTTTTGAGGTTCATACATGGCATGGTGCTGTTCGAATTACTTTCACTATTATTCGCGTTTGGGCTAATTTTCGAAAAGGAGCGTCTGAAAGCTTGGGGTTGGGCTAGTGCTGGAATTGTTCTTTTCCTTGGAGCCGCTTGGTCAGGCATGTTGGATATCTGGATTTGTGGAATTGGAATGGTAGCATTCATCACACCGTGGTTCCTTGCCCCCGATGGTGATGAGGCTAAGTTTTCATTCCAGGAAAGAAAGTTTCAGCAAAGAATAGCGCTTTGGACGCCAGTTGTTGCAGTGGGTTTGTACCTTATTTTGACATTGGTGATATTAATCTCAAGTATTGACTCAATTCAATTCGCAGCCCATGAGTTGTACGGGGCCCCGTTTATTGCAGCGGTGATGATTGCATTTGTTATGTGGAGTATCAGGGATAAACCAAAACGAGTGTTTGCTTTCCTTGTATCATTACCATTGATTTTCGTAATTGCTTGGTTATTTGGCAACTCACTTGGATATGATTCGACCGATATACTCGGAGCATCTCTAAGTCGAGGGCAAATCGGTATGGTAGTATTGTTACCGGCATTGATGGCTGTGCCAGCAACATTTTCGCTAATGAGAGAAAACTCAGAGAAGAAAAAGATTCCATTCTTCGCTCACTTTATCCATTTAGGATTAGTTCTACTTGTGATTGGACACATTATGAGCACCACTATTATCGACAGGGGGACTTATGAGCACAGTGTGACTTTGATTAAAGATGAAAAAGTTGAATGGGGCGGATATGAATTTGAATTCGTTGATGTAGTTACAGAAACAGAGGGTCTAGAGGTCGGTGATGGATACCTCGGGGCTGTAATCAATGTCTATGAAGATGGAGAACTAATCGATACTGTTGAACCCGGAGTCATACGTTTTGATTCGCGGGCACGTTCTGAAGTGGACCGGGTCACAACTTGGCATGGCGACATCGTTTTGATCATGGACGGCACTCAAGCCCGCTCCTTAATGGAAGGTAGTGATTTAGTTCGAATAATGGTTTACGACCTCCCCGGAATACACTTGGTATGGGGCGGATGGAGCCTCATGTTACTGGCAAGTCTGGCAATTTGGGCACACCGCCGCCACCCAACTGATTGAAATAGGGACGGTCGGTCGCCGGAATGCCCCCGTTGGGGGCGATAGGTGAGATACCATGGAAGAAGGAACCATTGTCCACGTTGAATACGATTTATACAACGTAGAATCAGGCGATTTAATTGAAACTACAAGAGAAGATGTTGCTAAGGAGCATGACATGCACCAAGAAGGGCGTAATTACACGCCTTTGGTTTGCGTTGTAGGCTCTGGAAATCTAATTTCAGGATTTGAAGAAAGCCTTCTATCTGCAAAGGCAAACAAGGATATCTCTTTGGAAATTGCCGCAGTGGATGCTTACGGAGAAAAAGATCCGGAGCAAATTGAGACAATCTCAATCGACAAGCTTCTTCGCCATGTTCGTGACCCTAAATCCCTATACATTGGTGGACCCGTTTCAATCGAAGGTCGTCAAGGAACTCTGTCATACTTAGCAGCAGGTCGTGCACGTATCGATTACAACCATCCTATGGCCGGTCGTGCTCTGAAATATGATTACAAGATTGTTAAGGTCATTGAAGACAAGGAAGAGAAGGTCGCAGCACTACTTCAGTCAAACACAGGACATGAAGGATTCGAAGTCTCTTTCGAAGGCGAAGATATTTCAGTCATAGTTCCTCAAACAATGCTATTCGATACAAACGCTGCAATGCAGAAGTTCCGATTAGTTACTGTTCTTAGAGACGCAGTTGGCGCTGGTAAAGTCTCCTTTGTCGAAGTTCACGAGCCTCGTGTTGCTGCAGATGAAGAAGAGGAAGAAGAGCATGTCCATGATGAGAATTGTGGGCACGAACTCGAAGAAGAGTGAGCCAACACGGGCAACCCTCATCACCTGAGGCAGAGTGAGGTTGAACCATGGAAGATATGGAGTTCTCTAAAGGAGAGCAAATTTTACTCTCCATTTTTGGCCTAATCGGTATCATAATTGTCGGTGGGCTAATTTTTGCTCCAGAAATGTTCTGGGATGATTTCTTCAAGATTTACATCTGGGATCCAATTGTAAAAGATGCTGGAGTTAGTGGAGATGCTGGTTATTCCCAAACCAATACGATAGTCTACATCCTAACGCTGGTTGCTGCTGTAATTGTCCTTCAGGCACTCTTTAGAAGGTGGAGACTTCCAGTTGGAGACCGAATGGTCTGGGCCTTGATTTCTTGGGTTATATTGGCACCAGTGCTTAGAGTGATGGAAGATGCAGATTACTTCAAAGAAGGAGTAGATGTATTATTCATTTCACCTCTGATTCATATCCATCTTGCAGTCTGGCTCGTGATTGCAGGATTCATTGGGCATATTGCAAAAAAGAACCATCTTTCATTGTTAGCGATGCTATTAGTTGCATACATTGCATTCACTGGGATGCTTGTATTACCTAATGTTCATATCCACGATACCGGCCATTTCTGGATATTAAGTGGTGCAATCGCTGGAGCAGTGATGATAGCAGCAGTAATTCATAATACATGGGCATGGGAGCCCATTCCTCGCTCAATGCTTGCCTTTGCAATTGGCTTGATCACTATGGGGCTTGGGCATTGGGCTCAATTATTTGCAACTCCATGGCACCAAGATAGTGGGATGCTACCTAAGGACAATGAAGCGGTTTGGCCACTTCTTGTAGTCGTTGCAATTCCATTGTTAATTACATGGGCTGTTTGGCGTCGTGGCGAAGAGGACCTTGCCCAATTACGATTAACAGGTAATGAAGTGGGTTTGATTCCAGATGGATTGACATTGGATGAATGGGAAAGTGAAGATAGGTCGAGCCATCCGGTTGAAATGTTATCGCAAAGAGGGATTCTGGCAACTCCTATGGTTGCTGGTATGCTCTTTGGTCAACTTTGTGATGGCCTTGCAACAATGGTGGGAATAGACTGGTTTCACTATTCTGAAAAGCACCCAGTTTCGGATGCTGTAATACAAGTTGGTAATGACCTGAATATTCTTGGCGAAGGGGCCTGGCTTTTCTTTTTGGTTAAAGCTGCATTGGTTGGCCTCATTATCTGGATGTTCTCTCAGATGCGTATTGAAAGGCGACAGCAGCACCTGCGTGTCCTAATTGTTCTCGCTGTGATGATTGTGGGAATGGCTCCCGGATTACGTGATATAGGGCGCTTAGTATTGGGTGTATAAGCGGTTGATTCAAGTCGAACTCTACCTTCGCTCAAGTCGGAGGGGCAGACATGGATAGACTAGCGACACGTGTCAACCGTTCCGATTCCGATTTTCAAAAGCATCGTATTCACAATCAAGAATTGATTGAAATACTGCGTGAACGACTGGATTTAGTCAGCAAAGGTGGCGGTGAAAAATACGTCGACAGACATCGAAGCCGCGGTAAATTATTGGCCCGTGAACGGATTGATAAAATCATAGATCCTGGCACAGCCTTCCTAGAACTTTCACCACTTGCAGCATTCGAATTATATGATGGCCGGGCTAATAGCGCTGGCTTGGTTACTGGAGTTGGCCTAGTTCATGGACGAGAATGCCTTTTCGTAGCCAATGATGCTACTGTTAAGGGTGGTTCATATTATCCGATGACGGTGAAGAAACACATTCGTGCTCAAACAGTTGCGCATGAAAATAATCTTCCGTGCATATATCTTGTTGATTCAGGAGGGGCTTTCCTTCCCATGCAAGACGAGGTATTCCCTGATATTGGGCACTTTGGTAGAATCTTCCGCAACCAGGCTAGGATGTCGGGGGATGGGATTCCACAAGTCGCAGCAGTATTGGGGAGTTGTACTGCTGGGGGTGCCTACGTTCCTGCTATGAGCGATGAGTCGATTATCGTCAAAGGAAATGGTACAATTTTCCTAGCAGGGCCGCCGCTGGTAAAGGCGGCTACTGGGGAGGAGGTTACTGCTGAGGAATTAGGTGGGGCTGATGTCCATACTACTCAAAGCGGTGTGGCAGATCATTTCGCTGAAGATGAGGCAGAAGCATTGAGAATGGTTCGCAATGTTGTAGAGAATTTAGGTTCGCGAGAATTAGCACCACTAGAAAGAGGGGAGTCGGAAGAGCCATTCCATGATGTCGAGGATTTACTTGGACTCATCCCAGCAGATAACCGCACCCCGGTAGATATCAAAGAGATAATTGGGAGAATCGTAGACGGAAGTCGTTTCCATGAATTCAAATCTCGCTACGGGAAAACTCTGGTATGTGGGTTCGCACATATCCATGGATACAAAGTAGGTATCGTGGCCAACAATGGTATTTTGTTTTCAGAATCATCTCTCAAAGGTGCTCACTTTGTTGAACTGTGCGGCCAAAGAGGAATACCACTAATATTCTTGCAGAACATTACTGGATTCATGGTAGGTAAGGCCTACGAGGCAGGCGGTATTGCAAAGGATGGTGCAAAACTAGTCACAGCGGTTTCTTGTGTTAATGTTCCAAAGTTCACAGTAATCATAGGAGGCTCTCACGGAGCTGGAAATTATGGAATGTGTGGGAGAGCATATGATCCCAGATTCCTATTCATGTGGCCTAATAGTCGTATATCGGTGATGGGTGGGCCTCAAGCAGCCGATGTTCTAACAACCGTCAAGCAAGACCAGAGGGCAAGGGAAGGAAAGGAGCCGATGGCCGGAGAGGAATTGGAATCATTCCGTGCTCCAATTCTTGAAAAATACGAAACCGAAGGCAGTCCATATTATTCAACAGCCCGTATTTGGGATGATGGAATCATTGACCCGAGGGATACTAGAGATATACTTGGATTGTGTATTGCTGCAAGTCAAAATGCTAAATTGCCAGATGACCGGTTTGGCGTATTTAGAATGTAATTGAACTTTTAAATTTTGCAATTGAGGAATTAGAATGATAAACCAACCCGAAACTTCACTTATTCAATTGGAAATAGAAGGTAGTGTTGCACACATTATCTTGGCCCGTCCAGACAAATATAACGCTCTAAATGTACAGATGATTACCGAGTTAATCGAAATATTTTCTTGGACTGCTCAAAATTCAGTTGGAGTTACAGGTAAACTGGTAGCAGATGATGGAACACCATTCCTCAGAGTTCTAACTCTGTCCGGTCAAGGCAAGCATTTCTGTGCCGGTGCCGATATCAATATGATGAGGGATGCAGGTGCTAATACCCCGGAAGAAAACCGCACAGATTCTGAAAGACTTGATTCACTTTTCAACGGCCTTTGGTCCCACCCCTGTTTCACAATTGGGATGATTCAGGGAGTCGCCCTCGGAGGGGGGGCGGGATTGATTGCATGTCTTGATCATGTGAGTTGCAAGTCGGATGCGAAGATTGCTTTGTCAGAAGGCAAATTGGGAATTCTACCAGCGGTAATTGGCCCGTATGTCTACCGACGAGTGGGTAGTGCTAATTTCCGCCGCCATGCAATGTTAGCAGGTAGAATGGATGCCACTGAAGCTTTACGCATTGGAATGGTCGATGCAGTTGACAACACACTCGATATTTCGAAGGTAATCACTGAAGTGCTTTCTACAGGGCCATCTGCAGTAACTGCTGCTAAAGAATTGACACTTGGTTTTGATAGATGGGGCAGTGATGATGAATCACTACGGTTGTGGACACTCGATTTCACTAGTAGAATGCGCGGAAGTGATGAAGGACAAGAAGGTCTAACCTCATTTTTAGAGAAACGTAGTGCTAATTGGAAGCCCGAGGAGTGATTAGATGCTTAAGCGCACTCTTGTCGCAAATCGCGGTGAGATTGCATGCCGAATATTACGTGCTTGCAAAGAAGCAGGAATAGAAGGAGTTGCAATTCATGCAACTAATGACACAGGGACTCTCTTCACCGAACTTGCAGATACTGCAATCCAATTGGAGGGAGAAGGGCTTGCTGAAACCTATCTTAATCAACAACAAATTCTTGATATAGCAATTGCAAATGATTGCGATTCGATTCATCCCGGCTTCGGTTTTCTTTCCGAGAGGGCCGATTTTGCACAAGCGGTAATGGATGCGGGGTTGATCTGGGTAGGGCCTTCGCCTGCTGCAATTACTAAGATGGGAGACAAAATGACTGCGAGAATCACCATGAAGGCAGCAGGAGTTCCTGTGATTCCAGGAAAAGAAGTCGAAGGAGGATTAGAAGAAGTTCTTGCGGTAGCCCCCTTGGTTGGATATCCACTATTGCTCAAGGCTACATCAGGTGGAGGCGGTAAAGGAATGCGTGCGGTTCATGATGCTGCAAACCTTGAGAGTGAAGCTAAAGCGGCTATGAGGGAGGCTTTGAATGCATTCGGAGATGACCGCATCTATGTAGAGAGACTCCTCACGGGAAGCCGACATATTGAGATTCAAGTTCTTGCCGATAAGTATGGCCGCACGATTCATCTTGGAGAGAGAGAATGTAGTGTTCAGAGAAGGCACCAAAAGGTGTTTGAAGAGTCTCCGAGTGTAGCACTGGATGCAGAATTACGTGAATCGATGGGCCAGGCTGCTTGTGCAGCGGCAGAAGCGGTAAACTACGAAGGTGCCGGAACTGTTGAATTTCTAGTAACGCCATCTGGTGAATTTTTCTTTTTAGAGATGAATACTCGAATCCAGGTCGAACATCCAGTTACAGAGATGGTGACTGGTGTTGATTTAGTTAGAGAACAATTGCGAATAGCAGGCGGGAAACCGATGAGCTGTGGCCCATTGGCAATGCGAGGTCATGCGATTGAAGTCAGACTTTATGCCGAAGACCCATCGAATAATTTTCTTCCTGCCATTGGTAAATTAAAGCGCTTTATTGCACCAACAGGTCCAGGGGTGCGTTTGGATACAGGAGTGCGAGAAGGAGATGATGTAACTCCTGATTACGACCCAATGCTAGCCAAACTAATTGTCTGGGCACCATCTAGGGAGGAGGCACTTCAGAGGATGGGTAGAGCCCTAGATGAATTTGTAATTCTTGGTTGTATTACCAATATCAGATTCCTACGTGAATTATGTGACCATCCCGATGTAGTAGATGGGTGGACAACAACAGACATGATAGAGAAACTTTGGCCAAATGGATGGATGCCAAGTCTAGATCCGATAATTTCTGATGCTGGCTTACTAATTGCAGGTGCATGCGAATCGATAAATTTCGGTCGAACAATTTCATTTGAAACCACTCAATCACGAGCGCCATCGCCCTTTTCAACAATCAGCAGGAGGTTCCCTTGATGGAGTTCAAGTCCGGAGGTAATCTCGTTGAGATTGATCTTCAAAGAGAAGGTTCCACTTTCGTTTACGATGAACTTATTCTTCATGCAAATGAGGAATTATGGCTTGAAGTAAATGGAAAAAAACACAAAGCTACTGTAACAAAAATTGCAGATGTATGGTGGGTTCATGTACTGGGGCACACGCTTCAGTATGAAGTGATTGAACCGGGAGCGACAGGTTTAGATGATGATAAAGGATTAACTGCTCCTATGCCGGGCAAGATACTCGAAGTTCATGTCAAAGTTGGGCAAAGTGTATCTGCGGGTGATACTTTGGTGATAATGGAGGCTATGAAGATGGAACACAAAATCACAGCAGGTAGTGATGGTGTCATAGAGTCAATATTTTTCAATCCAGGCGACCAGGTAGAACAGGGTACTGAATTACTATCTTTACTAGAAGTTCAATAGTTTGAACTTTCTTAAAAATGAGTTCACATTCTGAGGTTAGAGCCAGTAATTTTTCTCCAGATTCTCTTTAGAGGGTCATAATAGCGGTCTACAACACGTTCTTTGAGAGGAATAATTGCATTATCTGTGATATTAATTCCAGCGGGGCAGACGTCTGTACAACATTTTGTGATGTTACAGTAACCAATTCCAAATTCTTCTTTTATTTCTGGAACTCTGTCTTCTTGATCCATCGGGTGCATCTCAAAGTTCGCTAGACGAACAAGGGTTCTAGGTCCCCCAAATACATCGAATTTCTGGTATTCCCTCAATACGTGACAAGTATCTTGGCAGATAAAACATTCAATACACATTCTGAACTCTTGGGCCCTTGTTGCCTCAAATTGACTAAATTCCCAATCTGCTTCTTCAGGTCCTTTGATTGGAGCAACCGCTTCAGCCATCTCATAATTCCATGATACATCAGTTACCAAATCTCTGACATGGGGGAAAGTACGCATTGGACGAACCGTGATGATTTCATCTTCAGGGGTTTCCTCAATAACATCACTCATACGAGTCATGCACATCAATTGCGGTTTACCATTTATTTCTGCACTGCACGAGCCACATTTGCCCGCTTTACAATTCCAACGGCAAGAGAGGTCAGGTTCTTGTTCATGCTGAATACGGTGTATGGCATCTAAGAGTACCATTCCTTCATCCAATTTCACATCGTATTCTTCTAATTCGCCTTCGCCTTCTTGGCCTCTAAATACTCTCATCTTAATGTCAGTCATTTTGAGGCCTCCTTCTTTGAGCGGTCAAGTAATTGTTCTAATTCTTCGGGAGGCTGATCCAATTCTTCTTGTCGAATTTTTACTTCAGCACCATCTTTCCAAATTACGTTTGTAGTGTGGCTCCACATTCCTTTATCCGGTACGGGGAAATCATCACGGGTATGTCCACCACGGCTTTCTGTTCGAGTCAGGGCTGCTAGAGTACAAGCAGTTGAGATGTCAGCCATATTTTGTAAATCAAGGGCTTGATGCCAACCTGAATTGTATACCATCGAATTGCCAGAACTTGTATTCTGAATTCGTTCTCTAAAAGTATCTAAATCCTTCAAAGCACTCTTCAATTCAGCTTCGGTTCGAATAATCCCAACCTTGGCTTGCATCATATCGCGTAACTCATCATATACGCGTCCAGGATTTTCGCCACTCTCTCTTTTCAGAGGTCTGAGATTATCTTCAATAGCAGATTCAACTTGCTTCAAGTCTAAATCAGGCTGAGACATTTCTGCAGAACGCTTTGCAGCAAATTCACCGGCTCTCTTGCCAAATACAATTAGATCCGAGAGTGAATTGCCTCCAAGTCTGTTTGCTCCATGCAAACCACTAGAGACTTCACCAGCAGCATATAGGCCACTAACTGTAGATTCTTGAGATTCAGCATTGACTCTAACTCCGCCCATCACATAGTGAGCAGTTGGACCGACTTCCATCGGCTCCTTTGTGATATCAACTCCAGCAAGTTCTCTAAATTGATGGTGCATACTCGGCAACTTTGCAATAATTTCCTCCGCACTGCGTTGGTTTGCAATGTCAAGATATGCGCCGCCATGAGTCGAGCCTCTTCCTTCAGCAACTTCTTTGTTAATCGCCTTAGCAACTACGTCACGAGTAAGTAATTCAGGGGGCCTTCTAACGCTTGCCTTTTCACCAGCAACAACCTGTCTGACCCATTCAGTAGCCTCTTCTTCAGTTTCAGCGTGGTCACCTTTGAACATCTCTGGAACATTGTCGAACATGAATCTCTTACCTTCAGAATTTCGTAGAACTCCTCCTTCACCACGTACACCTTCAGTTACTAGAATTCCTCTAACACTCGGTGGCCAGACCATTCCAGTAGGATGGAATTGAACAAATTCCATGTCGATTAATTCAGCACCAGCATTCAATGCCAGAGCATGACCATCGCCAGTGTATTCCCAAGAGCCAGAACATACAGACCAGCATCGTGTGATTCCACCAGTTGCCAAAATTGTTGATTTTGCAGAGTAAGCATGCATTGCTCCATCTACTCTATTGTAAGCAACACAGCCAGTACAAGTTCCGTCATCATCTTGCAGTAGATGGCTTACTGTATATTCCATGAATATATCAATGCCTGAATGGATTCCCTTTTCTTGTAGAGTTCTAATGATCTCTAGACCTGTGGAATCTGCAACGTGGGCCAAACGTGGGTAAGTATGCCCACCAAAGTTTCTCTGATTGATTAATCCAGCCGGGGTTCTATCAAAGACAGCGCCCCATTGTTCAAGTTCACGGATTCTATCTGCGGACTCTTGAGCATGAATTTGTGCCATTCGCCAATTGTTGAGGTACTTTCCACCCTTCATGGTATCTTTGAAGTGGACTTTCCAGCCATCTCTATCATCTGCATTTCCAAGAGCAGCAGCAGCACCGCCTTCAGCCATTACAGTATGTGCCTTACCAAGTAATGATTTGCAAATAATTGCAGTCTTAGCACCACTGCGTGCGGCTTCAATAGCAGCTCTTAGACCGGCTCCACCAGCTCCAATGACGATGACGTCATATTCATGGGTTTCATATTCGCTCATCAAATCCCTCCGAATAGAACGACATCTGTCCACCAGCCTTCCGTACATGCATAGACGTAAAAGTCTGAGAACATAACCCAGAAGAGAGAATAAATGGCCCACTTATTGTGGTGCTTGTTTAGTTTAGTACAACTCTTCCAACATGCTTCAGCAACAGCGCCTCCACCGTTTCTGAATTTGTTTCTAATTCCACCAATAGCATGACGGAATGAGTGGCAGCCAAGTGTATATCCTCCAAGAAGAATTACATTGAGAAGAAGAACAAGAGTTCCTACAGATACTCCAAATGAATCAGGAGATCCACTTTCATGAAATTGTGTAGCCATCCAAACATCATAGCCAAGGATGAAGAGATATGCAACTGCAAGATACATGAAATAACGATGTAAATTTTGGAATAAGAATAGTCGACGTTCGCCATTATAATTGTCATAGGGTGTACTTACTGCACATCCTACTGGGTTAGCCATGAAAGAGCGGTAGTATGCCTTACGATAGTAGTAGCATGTTCCTCTAAACCCAGCTGGAATGAATAAAATAAACATTGCCGGACTCATCCACCAAAGATATTCAGGAACCCATGATCCAAGACCATCTGCACCTGGGATAATCAGTGGAGAATATAGTGGTGAAAGCACATGACTTCCATTATTTTCGATAGCCATAGTCTGGTTGCCACCAGATAATCCGAACTCACTAAAAATCCAGAAATCGGCTTCCATAAAACCTCGCCAAGTGGCGTATGTAACTGCAAGTCCGAGATAAATTGCCATTGCTAATGGGGACTTCCACCAACTATCCATTCGTTCAGTTTTTCCGAATCCCCTTTCCATTGGCAGATGTCTTGGTTCAACCACAACAATTCCCCTATGGGGGGGTCCTAGTGACTTAGGTTTTTGATAATATGCCTAAGCCCACATTAAGCAAGAGAGGAGTAATCCACTTCTGCTTCAATCATCTCAACATCATCAACATCCATTTGAGCCAGTTGTAACTTCCCGGATAGTTCATCATTTACCGCATGCCAATAAGAGTAAGCTTCGATAACCCAAATTCCGGATTCTCTAGTTCCATTACCGCTACCTTTCACTCCACCAAATGGTAGGTGTGCTTCAGCCCCAGTGGTTGAATTATTAATTCCAGTCATTCCAGCCTTAATCCCTATTTTGTAGCGGTATGCTTCAAGACGATCATTGGTGTAAATCGAACTTGAAAGCCCGTAAGGAGAAGCGTTTGCAAGATGTAAAGCGTGATCGAAATCCTTCGCCTTTACAATTGTAATCGCAGGACCGAAAACTTCCTCGTGGAAGCACTTCATATCTTCAGTGACATCTGCAAAAACGTGTGGCCACATGTATACTCCATCTTCAGGAGTTCCCAGGAAGTTATCTGGAGTATTACCACTAGAGATTCGTCCACGACCCCACAATTTTGCAGCGCCATCAGCCTCAACCATCTCGATTCCTTTCAGGAAATCCTTAGCGTATTTTTCAGATAGCATTGGACCGTATAGAACATTTTCATGACGTAGAGAATCTCCGATACGGGTACTCTTTACCTTAGCCATTAATTTCTCCATAAATTCATCATAAATATCTTGGTGGAGAATTAGATTACCTAGGCTAGTACATCGTTGTCCTGCAGTACCAAACCCGCCCCAATATGCACCTTCGACAGCATTGTCAATATCGGCTGATGGCATTACAACCTGAGGGTTCTTTCCACCCAATTCTAGGCTACAGGATACCAAGTTTCTTCCACAGACTTCACCGATTGCTTTTCCAACTTCAGTACTACCTGTAAATGAAATTTTATTGATCAATCCCTCATCAACAGCATCAACAATATATTGCCCAGCGCCACTTCCCTTTCCATGAACCAGATTTACTACACCGTCTGGTAATCCTGCTTCATGCATAATACGTGCTAGAGCAAACGAAAGTAGAGGTGCATCCTGTGGGCTTTTCCAAACACAGGTATTTCCACAAATCAATGCAGGTATGATTTTCCAGAATGGAACTGCAGCAGGGAAGTTACAAGCATTGATAATTCCACATACACCTAACGGTCTACGGTAAGTGGATAATTCCTTATCTGGTAATTCTGAATTAACAGTCTGGCCATATAGGCGGCGACCTTCAGATTGGAAGAATAAACAGGTATCAATCGCTTCCTGAACACTTCCAGCGGATTCCTTCAGTGTCTTTCCGATTTCACGAGTTTCAAGTGCGACGATTGCATCTTTATGCTCCATCAGCAGGCGTCCCATGTTACCAATGATTTGGCCACGAGTAGGTGCTGGAGTTGCAGACCATTCAACGAGTGCAGTTCGAGCAGCAGCGATTGCTTCATGAACATCATCTCTGGTAGAAAGAGGGAACTCTCCAAGAACATCAACTAGCATAGCAGGGTTCTTGCTAGTGAATACATTTCCATCAGATGATGTTTTCAATTGTCCATTAATGATGTTGTAACCTCTGACCTTTGGCAAATCGTCTGGGTTACTACTTTCCATAAATTCTAGGCCGGACTCTAACACGTGCGTCATGGCCTTCCGTTTGGTGTTCAGGACATGAATCCACCGCTTGCATTAGATGCGTGGATTAAAGTGATACCGAGGTTGAAGAAGAATTACCCGGAGGGGGTCATCCATGTCTGACAAAGATTCGGAATCAATATCGTTGAAGGTATCAAAGGCTATACCGAGTGATGTAGGCCACGGCCGCGCCCGTATATCGGGAGAGAATAGTTTAGACCTAAAACCGGGCGATATTATTGAAATTAAAGGTGAGAACCGTTCAACTGCAGCAATCTATTGGCGAAGCAGACCTGAAGATGCAAAGATGGACATCATTCGAGTCGATGGAATTATCCGGAAAAATGCAGGTGTTAGTCTGGGAGATAGAGTAACCGTTTCCAAGGTCGATGCCAAAATTTGTACAAAATTAGTACTATCTCCAGTAATGGCGAATAAGCAAAAAGTGAAATTTGGCCCAGGCATTGAAGGTTTTGCTCGTCGAGGTCTTAACAAGAGGCCAGTAGTTGCAGGAGACCGGATTTTTATTCCCGGCATGACACTATTCGCAGAGGCTTTGCCGTTTGCAGTATTGCAGACCACTCCAAAAGGAATAGTTCAAGTAAATTCAGATACTGATATTGTAATCAAAGATGAAGCGATCGATGACGAGGATGCTGGGCAATCTCAAGGAATAACATACGAAGACATTGGTGGAATTGGTTCACAGTTATTGAAAGTTAGAGAAATGATTGAATTGCCATTGAAGCATCCTGAATTGTTCAGGCGATTAGGGATAGATCCGCCAAAAGGAGTATTGTTGCACGGCCCACCGGGCACTGGAAAAACAATGATTGCAAAGGCGGTCGCTACTGAGACCAATGCACATTTTACTTCGATAAATGGTCCCGAAATCATTTCAAAGTATTACGGGGAATCCGAAAAGCAATTGCGTGAAATTTTCGATGAAGCCGCAAATAATGCTCCTGCAATTATATTCATTGATGAAATTGATTCGATTGCTCCTAAGAGAGAAGATGTCAGTGGAGAAGTGGAACGCAGAGTGGTAGCACAAATGCTAACACTGATGGATGGAATGCAAGGTAGAGACAATGTCATAGTCATCGGCGCAACAAATCGCAGAGATGCCATGGACCCTGCATTGCGCAGACCAGGACGTTTCGACCGTGAAATCGAGATAGGTGTTCCTGACCGTGAAGGAAGAAAAGAGATTCTTGATGTACACATCAGACAGATGCCAATAGCAGATGATTTTGATGTTGATTGGGTTTTAGAAAATTCATATGGATTTGTTGGTGCGGATTTAGCAGCTTTAGTTAGAGAATCTGCAATGAAAGCACTTCGACGTTATTTGCCAGAAATTGATTTGGAAGAAGAGACAATTCCGCCTGAAGTTCTTGAGAAAATGGAAGTTCGAATGGACGATTTCCGAATCGCAATTCGCGAAATAGAACCGAGTGCACTGCGCGAAATTTATGTCGAAATCCCAGATGTTTCATGGGAGAGTGTCGGAGGCCTTGTTGAAATTAAAGACAGGTTGAAAGAAAGTGTCGAATGGCCATTGACAAAACCAAAATTATTCGAACACTTTGGAATTAAACCTCCTCGAGGAATTGTTCTATTCGGCGCACCCGGTACCGGTAAAACATTACTAGCCAAAGCGATAGCAAATGAAGCGAAAGCAAATTTCATTTCAATAAAAGGGCCAGAACTGATTTCTAAATGGGTCGGAGAATCTGAGAAAGCCATTAGAGAGATTTTCAAGAAAGCGAAGCAAGCAGCACCTTCGATAATTTTCCTTGATGAGTTTGAATCAATAGCGGGAATGAGGTCATCGAATTCACAATCTGGTGGTTCTGATGTGTCGAATCGTGTAGTGAATCAACTACTTGCTAGTATGGATGGAGTAGAGAGCCTAGATGGTGTAATTATCGTGGCTGCAACAAACAGGCCTGAGATGATTGACCCTGCATTGTTACGCAGTGGTCGTTTCGAGCGTGTATTGCATGTACCTCCACCGGACAAAGTTGCTCGTGAAATAATAATGGATATCCATTCATCTGGAATGCCACTATCTAAATTCTCAATGAAAGATCTGTTAGCCAATTTAGATGGATTCACAGGAGCGGATATTGAAGCAGTTTGTAGAGAAGCAGCACTAATTGCAATGCGTGCAGGTAAAAAGAAGGTAACAAAGAGTCATTTCGAGGACGCGATTTCCCGTGTAAGGCCTACCGTTACTCCTGATATGCTAGAATATTATTCTAAGATGGAAGAGAGACTTACCTCTGGACTTTCGAACATTAAGCGTTCGCGAGATACAGGTTACGGTATGGAATCAATGTGAACGGCGTAATTCGCCGGTTGATTGAAGTGGACGAGGTTATTGCCATTAGTAGAGGGCGGAGACTAGTTATGTCGAGTTTCAGTAATGAATTCCTAAAGCTCCCAGTAGTGGATGTCAATGGTGATTTATTTGGACACCTTGAAGATATTGTAATCGACCCTCGTAGTGGAGAAATTACAGAATTATTGGTCGAAGTTGTAACTGATATTGACACTCAAAAACTACCTTGGCCTACCGTGGATGGAATGTGTAGTGTACCTGCGCAAGAAGTGTCCCAAATTGGCTCTAGTATACGTCTGCGCCGATGAGCAACAATGCAACAGTATTCCACAACCTTCTAAACCGAATTGAGTGCGTCATGTGTCTGTATCTTGTACTAGGGGTGATTTTTTGGACGACAAACCGCGCTTTAACCGACGAAGACTTGCTCTTCAGTTAGCGTTTTGGTTCGTTCTTGTAATGCTTCTTTCAACTGTGGTATCTCAAGTAATCAATATTGGTAACGATGATGGCCAATCTGCCTATGGTGAAGATTGGGATGACATGTCTGCATTCCGACAGGATATCAATTCGATGGGAATAGAAACCAAATCCCTAGTTTCCTCGCCACTACTATTGGCAGATATTGAAGATCCTGCAAATACCACATACATAATCGCAGGCGTTGAACGTGATACGATTTCACTACCACAGTTTTCATCAGATGGGTTCCTTACCTTTGCTACTGAAGATGGATATTCACCCGCTGAAGTTAGCGCAATCAAGGAATTTGTATTTGCTGGCGGCGATGTGTTAGTGATGGATGATTTTGGATACTCTTCATCTATCGCTGAAGCATTCGGTGTCCGTTTCAAAGGCGCACAGTTGTATGATTCAGTCTATGCAACAGAATTAGATTACAACTTTATTTGGATGTGTGTTCAAGAATCACCTTGTGGTATGGATGGCACTTCGTTAGACCCAACTACCGTCGAGAACCATAGTAGGTGGTCGATAGAGGACAATGGAGCCCACATTTGTAAGATATATGATGGAAGAGTTATGGCGAAATCTGAATCTGGAGTATGTGAACAGCATTGGAAAGATAGCGCAATTCAGTACAATGCTTCTTACCAAGTATTGCTCAATAATATCACTGGAATAGATGTTGTTTCAAATGCTAAAACAGGTATGGGCGCTACACAAATACGCGCAGTAACTTCTGCCGAGGCTTTCATAGATATCAATGGCGATGGGGACATCTGGGTTGGTTCTGAGCAAAATTCAGAAACACCAGATTTGGCAGGGCAATTCAATCTTTCAATCGAAGTTTGTATCTCGCAGGATTGTAATTTTGTAAACGGAGGTAGAATTACTTTCATCGCAGATGGTTCTGCTTTGACAAACGCAATCTATGATTACGAAGCCTACAACAATCAAGAATATGGCGTGGCGGATAAACCGGTTCCTCGAAACGATAATCGAAAATGGGCAATGGATTACATTGCAGACTCATTAGTGGACCCCGAAGCCACGGGTGATTCGGTTAACGTACCAGATGTTGCTCCTAATGCAATGGTAATATTTGATGAGAGCAGACATATCCAGCCTAGCATAGTGTCAGAATCTTACAATACAATCTACTTCCTTCTGGTATATTTCACAGGTGAAGGATTAGCAATGTTGCTGTTATTCATCATCTTGTTCATATCCTTTGAAGGTGTACTTTTGAAGAAAAAGGACCCAGAGCCATGGCACCATGTATTCAGTATCATTTACTATGGATTTGGAGATGCGAATCGATACACGTATTATGCAAAATCAAACAAGATAAAACAAGTATTCTTGTCTAAAGTTCGCAACCAGAATGGATTATCAAGGGAAGAATTCGATTCATTACCCGCTAGGGAACTTCAAGGAATGATTACCGATCCTGTATTGGTCAAATTCGTTTTCGAGAATCGTAATTATTCATTAGAACAGACTGTTGCTATTGTAAAGAGAATTAAAGTCTGGGGACGGACGTGAGGTGAGATAATGTGGACACGTAAGGCAGCATTTACTTTCACTGGTGGGATCGCATTGATTCTAATCGGTATGATGATTTCCAATCATCAAATGATGATTTTAGGTCTAGCATTCATTGCATTCATCGTAGTTAATTCATGGGTTAGTGGGCATGGTGATGTTGAAGTTCAACGAACATTATCTGCCGACAACTTGTACAAAGGGGATGACCTGTATGTTGAGTTGTTAGTAACTAACCGCAGTAGACGTAAAACACAGCAACTAGAGGTGTATGATAACGTTCCACACGAAATGAAATTACGTAGTGGACTAAACCAAATGCGTCTCAATCTCAAACCAGGAGAAAGCGCAAGAATCCGCTATGTTCTACGCTGCCCACTGCGTGGACATTATTCGGTAGGACCAGTCTCTCTTCGATATAGAAATACATTCAATCTATCAGTAGATGAAATGTATGTTGATCACCATTCTGACATAATTATCTTCCCACAAATCCGTGATGTTGAAGAAGCCTTCATCCGTTCTCGAACTGCAAAGATGTACACAGGTGCAACAACACTGAGAACCCCTGGACCCGGTACTGAATTTTATTCCCTTAGAGAATATGTCCCGGGTGACCCATTCAAGAATATCAATTGGAAAGCATTTGCCAGAACCGGGGAATTGATGATAAACGAAAAATGCCGTGATGCGGTAACCGACCTGTATATCATTCTGGACAGTAGAGATATTGCAAGAATTGGAACGGTTTTGAAGAATCCATTAGAGATGGGTACTGTAGCTGCAGCAAGTCTAGCATCTTTCTTTATCCAACGTAGGGATTCAGTATCGCTAACGATATATGATGAAAAACTCTCATTCTTGCCTCCTGATACCGGTGATAAGCAGTATTTCAAGATCCTATCTTCGCTTGCAGGTGTCGCCCCTAGAGGGACTATGCCGCTACAAGCAGTTACCAACAGTTTAGCAGCGAGATTTAGCAGAGGTAGCCCCGTATTCATTATCTCATCATGTGAAGGGGATGGTACGGTCCCATCAGCAGTTCGTGACCTAGTTGGACGAGGGCATGAAGTCACAGTACTTTCTCCATCTTCAATCGACTTTGAGCGTTTAGTGAGTCGCATTCCAAGAATGTCTTACGAAGTACTCAAGATTGAGCGACAAAACAGACTAACATCATTGGCTGGATTCGGCAGTCAAGTGATTGATTGGATGCCGGATATGGACCTCTCGCAAGCATTATTGCAGGTCAGAGGATACTGAGGTGAGATAATGGCAGGTGAAGTAACCCCACAAGGAGAAGGAGCACGTTCCCTTCATCTTCGTCAGTTGCGTGTCCAATGGCAAATTGTTACTTTACAAGTACTTGCAACACTAGCATTAGTTTGGATGTATTTGGAAGTAGTATCTACCTATGTGGTTGGTAGTATCGACCATACACAACTGTTTGAGACTCTAGAAACAGGTCTAAGAATAGAACTTCCTCTAGGCGACTGGCTTACTGGTATTGGCAATGAGGGGCTTGCTCGTTTCTATGTTCCACTAGGGCTCGGATTAGGGCTTGGTGGCGCGATGGCTTTTCTAGCATTCCAGACACAAAAGATTCAGCAGAGAGTAAAGTTAGGATTTATTATCACTCTAATTACATTGCTAGCAGGCCGATTTATTTTCAGTTATGCATGGCAACTTGTTAGCGATGGATGGAGTGCACCAGGTAATGATGTACTAAAGTTACTGGAATGGCCACTATTGATGATGCTATCACTAGTTATCATGACATTCTATTTGTTACCAATTATAACAGGAACAAAGGGAATTTGGGGACTTTCTCGTCGTGGTGTGGCTTGGTCTATCGGCTTCACTTTGCTTTTCCTCGGTGTTCATGCCATCTTGACATTCCCATTGATACGTGCGCAATTAGGGAGTTATGGGGCACAACTCACAGCTCTCGAAATTATTGTTTCCGAACCAACTGTATTCGGCTTAGTCACGGCAGAACAGTTTTCTTTGATATTAATCGCTTGTTTGATGATGGTATTCCAAGAGTCAGCCTTTGGAGTAATTAGACAATTAGAATATGCATATCGTCTTCCTGAATCCTGTAAGAGAGACCCTGAATACGTAGCACAAATGGATAATTTGCTAAATGGGCACCTCCGCCATACGGCAATATTCCTTTCATTAACTGTTGTAGCCACTACGATTGCATTAGGATTCCATTCTGTTTTACTTGATTGGGTAAGTGGTATTACAGGTTCGCAATGGGCCGCCCAGGTGGGGGAATCTCTCGAATTAACGTTAACTTATGGCCTTGTAATCTCGGCACTATTATTCCTTGGATTGATGGCTCTATTACGGTATATTGTACCGTGGCAGAGATTTTGGGGTCTCATTGAGTCTTCTTTTGCTTCCAGAGAATGATTACTTGACGTATTTCGATTGAATCATTCGCCCAATACCTTCTGTAATCACTAATATTACAATTGGTAGCGCACAAATTCGAGTAGCCCAAAGAGCTGCTCCAGAAAGGTGATCTCCTAGCATTATTCCAGCATAGACTGCTCCTGCAGATAAAATTATGAAAATTAATTTTTCAATCCACAAAGGGTAGAGAGAACTCATAATAACGCCTCAAAGGTCAATGCCATCCAATGAATCTTCTAGCGCATCTAGTGCTGTATCAGATACCGATGCTTCTTCCACAGGTTCGCTTCTTCTATCCCATTTCGCATCAAGGCGTGCTAACTCTTCTTCAAGATGTGCTCTTTCATCATCCATCGAGATTACAGTATCTTTGGCAATGGAATCGGTGGTATCTTCGTCGATAGGTGTCGCTAACTCTTCCCATTCTTCGGTAATTTCACTTACCTCTACAGCAACAGCAACATCTTGGTCGATCAGTTCTCCCTTCATTTGCTCTAATGTATCTTCATTGATTGGTGTTCTTTCACCTGCAGGTACCGAATCTCTTTCGAATGGAAGCAACCCTTCACGTTTGAAATCCCAAAGAGCCCCTCTGACTTCACCATTAACAAAACCACTTGCATCCAGTTGAGTTAGTAATTCTTCGAGAGCACTAGTTGTGGATTCTAGTTTAACCGCTGAACCGGCATCCCTCATGTCAGCCTCAAGATGGATATCATCCAGTGCTTTTTGGATGAGAGTACGCGTTTCACGCGCCAGAACCGGCAATGATTCTGGGCGGCGAGTATTACTCATTAGGGCCTGTACTTGTTCGGTAGGTGCGCCTAATTTTTCTAACTGCTCCAGCACATTTCTAATCCTTCGAAGCATTGTTACAGAGCGATCATAATCCTCTAGTAGATTTTCCAAATCAAGAACTAAGTTTGTGACAGTATCACCTAACTGGTGCTCAAGGCGCTGTTGTACAGACCACCTCGCAAGACCCCTGACCGCTCCAGCGGTTTCGGGGACCTGTCGCTCAAGAAGAGACATAACTTCAGTGGATAGTAGGTGCCTAGGGGTTGTTGCAACATGATCAACACACCCCTGAATAACTTGTAATGCACGCTCGACAGCCCTGTCGAGTAAAGAGACCGAATAGCCTAGAGTTCTAGCATGTTCAAGACGTTCAAGCACTGGGCCCAGTCCATCAAACTGAGCTCCATCTTCTAACAGAGCCTGTGCAAGCGGTTCTTCTGATAATTTAGCGCGCAATATTTCCGCTTCTTTGATATCAGTGAGAGCCTCTTCGTGAGCCAATGCTAATGCTTCTGCTTGGTCTAGGAGATTGGATAATTCGGCCTCAGATTGGCCACGTCTTGCACCAAGGTCTCCTAACTCCTTCAACACTTGACGGCGTTCATCCATCAATTCTCGCATTTCAGATTGAATCATCATTGAGCGATTTTCTTGCTCAGTAAGTCTAACGCGGTCCTCTTGGGTTCGGTCACGGGCAATTCGTGACTCCGCCTCTATTTGGCGCAGTGATAGTTGAGCATCATTGATTTTCGACTCAAGTTCTGATAATTCTCCTTGCGCCCGACGATGTCGATCTCTAGTGGCTTCAACCTGTTCCTCAATCATACGTTGACGCCTTTGGTCATCATCAATCCTTGAGCGAATACTCGCTAAAGTTGCGGAATGTGAATCGATATCGCTTGAGAGTGCAGCCTCCTTAGAAGCCATTTCTTCAATTTGAGATGATAATTCTGAACTTGCTTTCGAATCACCAAGGATTCTTGCAAGTTCAACAGCGCGTTGGCTTAGTTGGTGCTCTAATTCGTTAATTCGCTTGGACAGACGATCACTACGTGACTCTGAATTTTCGGAAGCCGCTTGTGCTGCTGATAAATCAAGTTGTAATTGGTCGATAGTTCGGTTAAATGCTCCAATTTTCTCTTGAACGTCTGCCGTGTGACGGTTTGCTTCATTTGCATTTACCTTTGCCGCATTTTCCATGCTCTTTGCAGATTCAAGGGCTATCTTCAATGATGCAATTTCTTGGTTAGCTTCAGATAATTCCAAATCACTCTTCTCGTACTTCCTACGAAGTCCATCATCGATTCCAGCAGTTTTTTCAATGGTCGCTAAACCTTTGGAAGGTGTTGCGATAGATATAGCAAATTCAAATCGAGTTCTCTCTTTTCGTAATTTGTTAAGTCCAATTTCAAAACCATATAGTTGGTCCATTGTAATCTTGATTAGTGCTTGACGGGATTCAGAACGAGTTCTAGTGGTTGCGAGTTCATTACAAAATGAATCTAGGCTAAAGTCTGGTACATTTCCGGACTCAGAGCCTAGAATTGTACCCACAGGGAGTCTGTGCAAGGCAAGGACTCTTTTTGATTGCGTCACTGCATGCATGGCGTCTATCATTTTCATATTCCCAGGTGATTGGATAGCTACTGGCACACCCTTTACGAGCGCAATTCTGATTGCCTTTGATGATTTACCTGCAGCAAGATGGCCGGTTAAGCCTTCTTCTACAGATGTTGAAAGCATGGAAATCACAGCATCTGTTCCGCCGCGACCTTCACGTACTACATGACCATCTGAAAGGGACTCACCGCGTGAACCCATGGCATTGATCTCTCCTTCCATCAAAGCCGCAATTTGATTAATCAATCGGCCATGGTCTACATCCGCTTCTGTCCATATAGCCAAAGCAGCATCACCTGATTCAGCAAGTAGTAGTGAGCCATCTCCTGTGTGGAGAGTCCAATGGCCAGCACCCTGCAATCCTAAATCGGTAGCAAGAGCCCTTCTTCCAGCAAGTGTTTCTCCGACTTGAGATGCTAGTATTTCTGGACTAGCGGGTAAATCTCCAGCATCATCGATTAGCATTCCAGAATCTACAGCAATTCCGCCACGAACTTCTGGTCGCATTACTAAATTGGAAATCACAGCTGATAAATCACGAGATAAAAGTCGCTCCAGTGAATCGCCAGAACCTAGGAGTCCTCTTGTATCGGCACTGTGCTCAAATGCTTCTGGTACAATCTCTGCTACCGAACCAAGTGCTGTCTGTGACCAAGCCTTTGCCACTAAACGATGCGGGTCATTTTCTAATTCTTCGAGACGTGACTTTGCAGCTTCTCCACAAAGAAGGACGCTACCTTTGGTAGGTTCAGCAATCCAGCCTACTACGCGCCCTGAACGTACAATTCGATGGCCACTCGCAGTGGACCTTCGTCCAAGATAAGTCGTTACCGAACCGTTTTCAAATGGCATTATAGAGCCGTCACTAACATCGATTTCATTTTCAACTGGCATACCATATGGTAGATCGAACATGTCCATCACCTCATCACTGAGTTTAGCATTTCAACATCGCATTCGATGGCGTGTCGCCACCTGGCTATTTTGCCGCCCTTCTTTCCAGAAACAATCAAACTAGCATCTTCACTCAAACGAGTGAGTAATAGCATTCCATTTCCTTCAGACCATAGTTCCAAGCCTCTTCCAACACCGGGGGTTTTCCCGAGTGCTTCTAGGGCTTGTACTATCTGGGCGGCATGTTCAACCATTGGCGTTCGACCTCTTTTTCCTACAGCGGAAACCAAGCCATCTCGTCGTGAGATGATGTATGCTTGGTCAACCCCTGGTAGGGATGAGAATCCAGCCAGAATACGTTGCATCATGCGCGCTCAAGCGGCTTCAGGTAGAAACCGGCTTCAAGAAGTTTGGCTTTCTACAACGCCCGTAGGGCGGTTTAGGGGGTGGAATGATTTTGCCAACTGGGTTTTTTTACGACGGGGGATTTTGGGTTCTGATTCCAATTGAAAATTCGTTTTTTCAATTGAGTTTTTCAACCGTTCACATCAAGCCGTGAACCTCTTGGAATCATCATGGCCGACCTGTTTGAAGTCCAAAGTTGCGACAAGTGTCGTAATCCGGCTATTCATCACCAGGTATATTCGGGTCGGATGATGTGTGGATCACATCTTGCAGACAGTGTAAGGAAGAAAGTTACGAAAGCACTTCGGGAACAATTGACTGTTCCAAAGAATTCAGATTTTACAATATTGGTTGCAATATCTGGGGGCAAAGATTCAGCAGTTCTACTCGAAAGAATCCACGAAAGGTTAGGTAAGCGCAGAGATATAACAATCGTAGGCGGTTGTGTGGATGAAGGAATTGAGGGGTATCGTCCTCCTTCTCTAGAGTGTGCACGCCAGTTATGTGAAAGTCTTGGAGTTCGGTTTGAGACAGTATCTTATCCAGAATTAGGATTTAAAGAAATGGATGAAGTTGTTGGCAAAATCATAGAGTCGGGGGATAAGAAAACCCCTTGCTCATATTGCGGTGTATTCCGTAGGCAAGGAATCAATCATCTAGCCGATAGAGTCGGAGCTGATGTAATTGCATTAGGACATAATTTGGACGATATGGCACAGACAATTATGATGAATATGCAGAATGGAGATTTAGAAAGAACCCTTCGTCTGGCCCCTCACACAAGTACTCCTTTAGAGGGAATGGCCCCTCGAATTGTACCACTGCGTTGGGTTCCCGAACAGGAGATTCATCTTTATGCTCTGCATAAAAAATTGCCAATACACCACGAAGAATGCCCGCATGGAGAAGGCGCTCTCCGATTCAGGCATCGTGAAACAATTGCTATGATGGAAGCCGATGTGCCGGGAACCCGTCATGGCTTATTGCGGATGGCTGATGATGTCAAGAAATTGCATGCCGACTCCGAAATTAAGCGTTTATCAACACCAATTAGTTGTCCTGGCTGTGGGCAAATGTGCAGTGGTAAATTATGCAAAGCATGCGAAATGAAAGCTTTGATGGAATAATCAAACACGTCGTCTTAACCTTTCCATGAAGCCATCCGCTAGACCTAGGGATTCTAGAGATTCGTCGATTCTACCTGCTTGTAGGGCTTCAGTGGCTAGCCCAATCGCTTCTTCAGTCGCCCTTCTGTCCTCATCGTCAAGCGCAATACTACTGGCGTCACATTGATTGCGCAAAGTTTTCCACTCTTCTAAAACGAATTCTAATAATTCGGTTGCTTCGTCACTAGCCTTGCCCTGAGCATCAAGATCTTTTGTCAACCGCTCAATAAGCGTTGCAGCATGAGACCATTCGAGTGCATCAGCAGCGGACTCTATCTCGAGTAATCTAGCATCCCATTCTGATGCATCTTCTCTATCAGACCAACGGGATATCAAGTGTACCTTTTGTCGCAAAGCCCTTCTAACATCATCCATACCTTCCCTTTCAGTAACTATCTCACGGACGATTCCATCTGACAGTCCCTTTGCCTGGGCATGGTCTCCAGATTCTAGAGCGATTTCAGCATTAGCGAGTCTTTCCTCGAGTAATTCTTTGTTTAGCCCATCTGCGGATTTCAATTGACGTGCAGCATCTTTAACTGAATTTTCAGCAATTTCCATAGCGTCACCAGATGCGGCAACTTGGTCTGGAATGACCATTGCAAATTCATATGCCTTCTTCGGTTTCTCAGCATTCAATTTCTTCCGAGCATCAGACAATAATTCTTCTAAATTACCCTGTGCGTGCGGCGATTTAGCCAGTAAAGCAGCACCTTCTCTAATTGCTGCCTCGGCCTTGCCCCACCATTCAATAACTTCGTTAGCACGCTTTTTGGCTTGACGAAATAACGCCTCTCCTTCTCTAAGACTACCTAATTCAACTTCACGTTGGCCCATGTCCCAGGCCTTTCTTGGCCTCTTGACAATAGGTGCGATTTCTTCAGCAGTATTGACCGCATCTAACGAATCTGCTTTGATTTCATCAACATCTCCTGCTAGCGAAAGCGACCTCTCGATATCTTCCTCGGCTTCATCTAACAGGCGCATACCCCACGTCGGGTCGCGATGACCTTCTTCTCTTGCAGTCATTACCAAGCTTGCAGCCTGATCTACAGCGGAGCCCTGACTTTTCAGAATCAGCATGTAGCGTTCAAGGGCATTCAATCTGGTATCAAATTCTTTACGCTGTGCACGTTGGTCATCATTTCCAAACCAATCCTTTCCGGCTAAGATTAATCCAATCAAACAAAAGCCGATGATGACAAATGAAGAATTATTATCCAAATCGATAGTTGTTGCTAGTGAGCCTGCCAAGACAAGGCCAAGGAATCCCATTAAAGCCCTAAATTTCATTACGGCAATATCTCCATTCAATATGGTTCTACTAATTCTAAACAGTACCAAGGAGACAATTAGGAGGATAGACATTCCAATTAGTTGAGAGGTATTTCCTTCAAGCTCTGAGATTGCCATTATTGAAATTGGGAGCCAAGAAATAGTTGCTGCCGCTCCAACCCGAGATCTTCCCTTATTATCTAGAAAACCGAGATCTTGAACAAATACTCCCCATGCTAAAATGATGATTGAATGACCTAGGCCTGTGATTAGCGGGCCCCCATCCATAGCGGATTGCAAAGCAGGCCATGCTAGCCATGTTGCTGTTCCAAGAAGGATTAGAGCAGAAAAACTTGCCAATTTTTCTATATTGTCATTATGATTTTTGACTTCTGCTTTGACAGCCTCTTCCAAATCGACGAAGCCATCCATGGCATAGCCACCCCGGCCGAGCATATCAGAATCTCGGTTCGTTGCGGGAGCGAATCCACGCTATTGCAAAAGCGAGGGCAACTACGAGGCCAAATATCTCAAGAGTGCTAAAGCCGGTTCCAGATTCGAATTCACTGGTTGAATGTTTAATCACTGTAGCGTTTGAATCGTCAAGATAGGATAACTCAACAGAGAACGTTTCAAACCATCCCAAGTCGGCATCTATTGCAACTATTGCTGTTGCATTGTAAGAATAACTGGAAGGGCCAACAATTGAGTCGACACAGACTTCTCCACTGCAGAGTATGAATTCAGTTGAGGATGCACCATTGTTCTGTACTGTAACCCAAAAGAGATTATCTCCAGGTTCGATATCTGTAGTTGAACTTGTAATATCTATGATTTCAAGGTCTCTTGTGACCGGTGGAGCGATTGCAATTCCTATCATACTCCCGGCGGTATTCCCCATTTCATCATAACCGCTTATGCTGATTTGGTGATAGCCAACTCCTAGATTAGGGATCACCCAATATTGAGCATCAGACCATGAAATATTAGAATATGTATTCCCATATATTTCAATTGTAAAATTAATTTTGTCAATTGGAGAGTAGTCATCAAAACTCTCAGTCAAATTAAGACGTAATTCACTAGAAGGTCTGGCGATTGTTTCTGCGGATTCCCATTCTCCGTCCGCATCTTTCATCTCCAGAGTTCCAAGAATAACTGGGCCCGAATCATCGCTCAAACGTATCGTCCAATTTCCACTAGTGCTGTGTCCAACATCATCGGTAACTTCAGCAGAAAGCCAATATTCAACTGGGTTTCTAGCCTTGTGCCTTTCACTAATATTGTCATTGATTGAATTTGTATTCGAATCGACACTAAAGGATGTATGCAACTCATCTCCGGTGTACCACCATCCCTCAGATTTGTTACTGGTCCAATATACTCTGAGGTTATTGTCATGGTCATCACCCACTATCAAATCCCAATCAAATAAACCGGGTGGAATCGTTTGTACCTCAGAGCTTGCATTTATCCAAGGATTTCCATCATCGAGAACAAAACTTCCATTTGCTGAGCCAGATAGACCTCCTTCATCTGTACATGTAACAGATACCAAGATACTCGAATCCGGGGTAAATAGTGAGAGATTTACTTCAGTGCTAATATTGGAATTAGAGATGTTCCATTCACATTCATGCACTGACAGTGGTGCGTCAACAATTACAGGAACAAAATTGTAAGATTGATTTTCCCATGGCAACGCATACTCCTCACTCAAAGTTACAATAGGTGCGGAGTTAGGTCCTAATGTGATTGTATAGTACCCTGAGATTGATGATTCATCTCGCTCAAGAGTAAAGTTTGCAGTCGAACCATTAATCCATTCCTCCAAAGGACTGGACAGATATTGCCAATTTCCATCTGTTATGATTGATAGCGGGGTGGTTTGACGGAGGTCATTTTGGAATGGTACTTCAAGTCTTAGCATATCGATTTGAGAACGTTCTGCAGAAATAATTCCAGTTTCATTCCAACCCCATGTCCCGCTAGAAAAATCAATTTCAGCTTCAACACTAAAACTGTTGAAAACGACCTCTCCATCATCCATGATGCAACACAAAGCCTCTCTTCCGTTACTATATGTGATAGTTTCAAGAAGTTCCTCTAGTTGATTTACATCACCGTTTAGAAAGCGATCTACTTGACTTGCAATTCCTGCCTGTACACCAGGGATAAACGGAAGACCAAGTCCTTCATTGAAGATATGACTTGCAGTCCAGGTTCCACTTATATTTTGATTTGGAATTAAACTAGAAGTGAATTCGAGGTGAGCATATCCCACATCAGTGGTATGATTTATCTGGTTTTCAATCCATTCAACAGTTGGCGGCCATGTAGAAACACCAACGGGCATACCACTGGAAATGACCCTAGCTGACCATCCTCCACCATATTCGCCAACTGTGAGATTCCCATCAACTGAATCAACAGAATGTCCAGAGCCAGTATGAAAAGCAGATACAGTGTAATCATTAGAATAATTTCCACTTAAATTGTAGGTTGTAGTAGCATTCGGAATTGAAATCTGTGCCTGACCGATTCTAACTTCGCTACCACCTTCTCCGATAATTAAAACTGGAACTCCATTAGGAGCATCTACTGTTCCATCAGAGACATTAGCCTGCCAAGTACTTCCAAGAACTTGCATTGTATGTGCGCCTTCAACTGTGAATAAATCTTCAATTATAGGGTATGCGTCCAAAACAATGGTAGTTTGAGATGATTGGACGGGTGGGTGCCACATTACTACATAACCATCGCATATCGCACTTGGTTGATACATTGCGCCATTAGGCTCACTCATAATATTGCCAGACCAAGGTTCCCTCAATGTCACTTCACAATCGCTAATCGGATTACCTAATGGGTCTTCAACTTCAACAGTCCATGTTGGACTTCCTTCTGCCCAAACGGGAGGGATTAGGAGAAGCAGTGCAAGTAGCAACACTCTGCGCATGACCCTAAGGGGGGACTCATCCCACATCAAGCAAGCGGGCTCTCGCGCCCATATGTTCAAGGTCGGCATAGGCCCAACTCTTAGGGAAGGGGGAGCAATATGCCCGGAATCATCACCATGGACGACCTGACTAATGAGGAAATAATCTCTATCTTAGACGACGCTGAAAAGCTACTACCAGTTGCACGAGGCGAACTGTATTTGCCACTGCTTCAGGGCAGAATTTTGGGTAATTTATTCTTTGAACCATCCACGAGAACCCGAATGTCCTTCGAGACCGCAATGAAGCGTTTAGGCGGAGATGTTGTCAATCTTGGAGATGTAAAAACTTCATCGGTAGTCAAAGGTGAAACACTGTTTGACACCATCCAAATGGTAGATGGATATACTGACATTATTGCTATGCGCCACCCACGCCAAGGAGCGGCACAATATGCATGCGATAGTGCACGAGTTCCAATTATGAATGGGGGGGATGGCGCTGGCCATCACCCAACACAAACAATGCTCGATTTATTCACAATTCGAAGTGCCCATGGAACACTTGAGGGACTAAATGTTGTGTTGGCAGGAGATTTGCGATATGGGCGAACTGTCCATTCATTATCTCATGCTCTTGCTAGGTTCGGTTGCAATGTTACCTTTGCATCACCTGAAGGTTTGCGTATGCCTGAAGAAATTGTAGCAGATCTCAGAGCCCATGGGTCCGAGGTTGTAGAAACCACTGAACTGCTTAATCACATAGACAACGCAGACGTCATTTACATGACTCGAATACAAAAAGAAAGATTCCCTGATGAAGAAGAATACGCGAAGGTCGCTGGTGCTTACAAGTTACATGCAAGGGATTTGGATGGAGCCAAAGCAGAGATGATCATCATGCATCCTCTACCTAGAGTAGATGAAATCCACCCATCGGTAGACACAACACGGCATGCATTCTACTTCCAGCAAGCATTCAACGGAGTTGTAGCTAGAATGTCACTAATGTGTTGGCTGCTAGGCGTTACAGTTCCTGAAGATGTAAATGCAGCGGGGGTGGTTCTTTGAGTCAAGAAGGCAATATGCGCAGAGTCACCGCAATTAAGAATGGGACAGTAATCGACCACGTTCCATCCGGAAAAGCCCTTTCTGTGCTAAAGATGCTTGGAATTGGAGGGGGTATGTCTAATCCCGTTTCACTGGTAATGAATGTCCCATCAAAGAAAATGGGCGGCAAGGATATCATCAAGGTTGAGGATAGAGAATTAACTCAAAATGAACTTGACAGACTTGCCCTTGTTGCTCCTGATGCATCAGTAGCGATTATTCGTGCATATTCTGTTGCTGAAAAACTGGAGATCAATTTAACTGAAGAAGTAGTTAATGTAGCAAGGTGTACTTTCTCTAATTGTATTACTACCAATCACCGTGAACCGTTACCACACCGTTTGTTAGTTACCAACCGTATACCACTGGAACTGCGTTGTAGATACTGTGGTAAGACCCAAGATATCGAAGGACTTGCAGACAACTTACTTTGATTACAAATCTAGTAATTTTGCTTTTTCTATAGCTTTGAAATTAATCCAGCCAGGCAACCCCAAATCAATAGGGACGCCACCTACGGTTGTAATCAACCCAGTCATGATTAGGTTATTTGCAATTGGAGGGTGGGGCCAATTTACCTTTTTCCAACCATTAAATCCAAGGTTTACAGATTCCATTTCCCTACGTGCAACCCATGCATTTGCATCCCATGAGTGCATTTTCAATGGATTGGTCGTAATGCTAGGTGCAGAAACAACATTGTGGGTTTTAGGCCAATTAATCGCCCAATCTCCATCCATAGTGTCTGCCCAAATCAATCCAGTAACTTCAGGTTCTGGCATTTTCATTTCACCTTGGAATGCTAAATAAATCGCTAATCTTCTTAGGTGTGGGTGTCTTGAATGCAATTTCATAGTTTGTTCAACTATGTTGACAGCACTGGCAGACATTCCTTTGTCAAGGTAAAGTAATGCGCGAGCAGTTTGACCATGGGGCCATTGCATCATGTCGATTTCATTTTCTTTGGCCCAAGCTTCTAATTTATCTAGGGCAATATCAGATTGTGACCACAATCTAAATCGGGCAATATCTCCCAAGATATGCAACTTTGTAGCAGGCTTGTATTTCCACTTTATTTTGCTGCCAGGAATGCCTTCAGAGTATCTTCGAAGGAGATCGATATTCCGCTTGGTAACGGGGTCTAATCGTAACATTAACTTAATCTTGTCAGGAATCTTTTGTGAAGGGTCTAGAATAGATGTAATCCATTTTAATCTAGCAGCCTCGATATCTTCATCAGTCAGTAATTTGAGTCTTGGAATTGCTTCAGGTATGTCTCTTTGAGCAAGGGAGGCAGCCGCAAGGATCAAACGAGCGATTTCAGCGGTACGGCCTGCTCTTAATGCTAGGAAGGATAGAGCAACTTGTTCAGCCTGATCCCATCGCCCAATACCCATTAGCAATTCCATGCTGGCTTCAGTACGTCGAACAAGAGATAGCCCTTCGATGCTCTCTTCTCCATGGTCTTCATAGAGCAATTCCATTTTCTCCATCGCTTTAGACCATTCATCCCCTGCAATTAAGTCGGTAAAAGCCTCACCTTTGCGGTAAATGATACCTTCAATTGCTTCCAATTGAATTCTTTTTTCGTTGGCCATTGCATCGAATGTAATATCTTCTAAGCGCTGACCAGTTCTTCGAGACATAACCCATATTCCAAGGAAAACAACTTGCCCTCCTGCTGCAAGCATCCAGGTCATTTCTTCTAGAGCATTTTTGCGAAGTATTTGGCAAATAGAATCTTCCCAAGTTCCACATTCAGCACCTTGTGGTAGGTATTGAGAGTCCCAAAAAGTCAGCATAGCAAGCGCTAGCAATAGCATTGATTGGCCAGCAAACCCAGTGAAACAAAAATTCAGAACATTTGCTTGTTGATTTCTTTCACTCCGTAATAACCTTGAATCCGCAAGACGGATTCCCCCCTTTCCAGAAACATCTGCAATATCTAAAAACAAGATACGCGCAACTTCATAGACGAATAAGAAGCCAATGATTGCCACGTTCAATAGAAGGAATAGAAGCACGAATGTAACCAAAGGAACTCTTATTCCTGATTCTGAAATGTTAGAAAATAATTCGATAGCATAGAACCCTAAAACTCCTCCTTCTTCCATTATTGAAGATTGAGGCCGGTATTCTGGAAGATCGAGAACCTGCTGTGTATGTTCAAACATCGCTGGGTCGAATGCAAGAAGAATCAATGAAACTAGGGTATTGAATGCAATGAATGGCATTGCAATTGAGTTTAGCCAAACTAAAGTAGAGATGAATTGTTTACGCGCTTTAGGTTTATAGGGATAAAACGCTGAAGGCTCACCCTTAGACAGCTGTTTACTCGACTCAACCAACGCAGTCCATGAGGAACCTAAGACCCGACCGTATGCTATGAATCCAGGTGCAAATGCAAGACTACCAATAAGAGCCAATTTCCTATCCCATGATACTTCGGCTAAGCCCATGAGGTACCACAGCATCAATAATGCAGTAAACCATAGAACTGTGATATTGAAGGCAGTACCTCTACGAAAAGTGCTTGCCCCTTGTAGAGTAGCGCGGTTTCCCCCCGTGCGTGTGATTAATTGTGTACTCATCGATACACCAGTCGAAATCATTGCAGGAAATACGATTAGAACTAAAGCGGTTGCAAGTGAAAAGCTATGGATACCATCAGTCCATTCCAGTTGGTAGAATGTCCACTCAGCAGCAAGTAAAATTGCGCCCATTAGTGCCATGATGTATACGGTTAGTCCGTATCTCATACCCGGCGCTTTCAATAGAGTTCGAGCCTCAAATTTGTCAGATGTTACAGTATGTACCTCGTATCTTTTTGGCCCGGTTGGAAATGCAACTTGAAGGCCTGATAGGCCGCGTGGAATTAGAAATTCTTGGAATAAGTATGCAATAAGGCCTGAAAATGTGATGGCGATTAAAGCCATAGCATCGAAGCCATTTACTAATTGAATTCCCATTTGTTAGCCTCAATTACTTTGCGGGGGTACTAATGCAGGAGTCGCTGCCTTTGAATGAATTTCATTTTGTAACTCTGCAAGGAATTCTTCGAAAGCAACATCTGCCCTTTGGTCTCCATTCCTTGCCCGAATAGAGACTGAGTTATTGTTTGCTTCATCATCTCCTAGAATCAACATATATGCTGGTTGGAATTTTCTGTGCATACGGATTTTCTTTCCAATTGTATCGTCGCCATCATCCAATTCGACTCTTACTCCCGCAGATTTGAGTTTTGCAGCGATATCTTGCCCATATGCAACCTGCTTTTCAGAAATAGTGAGTACATGAATTTGGGTTGGTGCTAACCAAGTAGGGAACTTACCTGCGAAATGCTCAATCAAGACTCCACAGAAACGTTCCATAGAACCGAATGGTGCACGATGTATCATTACAGGGCGATGCATTTCTCCATCACTACCTTTGTACTGTAAACCAAAGCGCTCAGGTAGGTTGTAATCGACTTGAACTGTTCCAAGTTGCCACTCGCGTCCGATTACATCTTTTACAACGAAATCAATTTTCGGCCCATAGAAAGCGGCTTCACCTTCTTCTTCAGACCAATTAACTCCAAGGCTACTGGCAGCATCCCTACATGCTTTCTCTGCAAGTTCCCATTTCTCATTAGAACCAACATACTTGCCCGAATCCATATCTCTCAGACCCACGCGGACACGATAATCACTCATTCCTAATGCTTCAAAGATAACCTGAACTAATTCGATACAACCTAGAACTTCACCAGCGATTTGGTCTTCAGTTACGAATAGATGTGCATCATCTTGAGTAAATCCTCGTACACGTGTCATACCTGAAATTTCGCCAGATTGCTCCCAGCGATATACAGTTCCAAATTCAGCCAACCTTAGCGGAAGGTCTCGATAAGAGCGTGCTTGAGAGGAATATATCTTGATGTGGTGGGGGCAATTCATTGGCTTGAGCATGTATCCCTCAATGTCACCTGCACTCATCAGGTTTGCCAGTTCACCACAAGTACACCCTTCATTTGCTAACTTGATCATCATGTCTTTTTCTACAAGCGGAGGGTACTGTGAATCCTGATAGTAAGGGAAATGTCCACTTGTACGGTACAGATCTAACTTCCCAATGTGAGGGGTGTAAACTTGACTGTATCCTTGCCTTGTAAGGTGTTCAGAAATAAAATTCTGTAAACATGTTCGGATAGTTGCTCCACGGGGAGTCCATAGAATCAATCCTTGACCAACCTCTTCGTCAACATGGAATAATTGTAAATCCTTACCTAATTTCCTGTGGTCACGCTTTTTTGCTTCTTCAATTGCAGCCATTGTTGATTTGAGAGATTCTTTAGTGGGCTCTACAATTCCATAAATCCTGGTTAATTGTTCTCTACTTTGGTCTCCTCTCCAGAAAGCTGAAGATACTGATGTTAAGCGAACATGCATCAGTTTGGAAGTCGAATGAACGTGTGGTCCCAAGCATAGGTCATACCATTCGCCTTGGCGATATATCGTAGAGCCAGCTCCGTCTTCCAGTTTGTCGTTGATAATTTCCATTTTGTATGGGTTAGATGAGAACATTTCACCTAATTCGGCCTCACTGCATTCAACACGTTCAACCGAGATATTACGGCGAGCGATTTCGTGCATTTTCTTTTGAACACCCTTGAGATCGGATTCTCCGAAGTCCTCGAGATTAGCGAAATCGTAGTAAAATCCCCGGTCGATAGCTGGGCCAATAGTTGGCTTAGCATCTGGATAAAGCGTGGTAACTGCTTGCGCCAAAAGGTGTGCTGCGCTGTGGCGCATGATGTGAATGCCCTCATCTGAAAATCCCGAAATACCTTCAACGGAGCAATCAGATTCTAAGACAGTAGAGAAATCGGATTGCGAACCATCTACCATCGCAGCGATACACTCGTGCTTTCTTCCTTCGATATCGATTACGATTTCCCCTGCGGTAATACCTGCAGAATATTCGTTTACTGAACCATCTGGCAGAGTGACTGAAATCATGGACATGTATGTGCCTCCGCCCCCTACGGGGGCGCTTCTACACTTCACCTTAGTGATAAAACGAAAGCCTAGAAAGTGGTCTATTCATAAAATCAAATACGCCAGACTACCATCCAACTTCGAAATCATCACCCTCTTTCGAGGATGGTTCAGCAACTATCTCAACCTGTTTTTTTTCTGGAGCCGGGTGCTTTTTTGTAGTCACCTTTATTTCGGTTCTTTTTTCCACAATATCTCGTTGGCCACGAAAGGCAGGAGCATCATGAGTTTTGACTTCCGTCTGCGTTTCAGCAACCGGTTCTTCCTTCTCTTCTTTGAGTTGCTTAGCCCAAGCACCTTCGAAACTCAAATCGTCTCTGGACTTCTCCATATTGCATCCTTGCAAGTCGTGATAAATAATCGGTTTGATGTATCGTGAACATCTGGAGCAATATATGCGCCTAGCCATCATCGTCAATCCCGATGCCGGTCTTGGCGGTAAACTTGGGTTCAAGGGTAGCGATGGTCGTGCTGCTGAAGCACGTGCAGCCGGAGCCGAAGACCGTGCTGGTCCAAGGATGAAATTATGTCTTGAAAGACTGACTGAATTAGCAAGAACTCCGATTGAGTTCATCGCTTGGGATGGCCGAATGGGAGGAGATTGGATTCCTGGCGAGTATACATCGTCGGGAAAGACTCCTGAAATTACAGATGCAAATTCTACTGCGGAGTTCATCAATACACATAATCCCGATTTATTTCTATACGCGGGTGGCGATGGTACAACAAGAGACATCGTCGAAGCCCTCGGTGAAAGAGAAGTACCGATTATAGGAGTCCCAGGGGGCGTAAAAATGCATAGCGGTTGTTTTGCAACAACTCCTAAATCTGCTGCCGAAGTAGTGTGGTCATATATTTGTGGAGATTTGATGATTGCTAGAACCGAAGTGATGGATTTAGATGAAGAAGTCTATCAGAAAGGGGAATGGAAAGTACGAATGTATGGTGAGGCCTTTACTCCCGCAAGCCCACGATGGATGCAGGGTGCTAAGGAACAAGTTCAACGAGAATCAGAAGGTGAAACTCTTGAGGCTATGGCTTTGCATATTGGAAATCTCGTCGAGGAAGACCCAGATTTGATGATTGTATGGGGAAGTGGCGGAACCCTACGTCAAATGTGTAAGGAACTCGGGTTTGAATCTACTTTACTTGGGATTGATATTCAGCATAAAGGAAATATGCAATATGATCTAAATGAGCAAGGTCTACTCGAATCTATTGGAAGTCACAAAGGCTCCAAATTATTGCTACTTTCTCCGATGGGCGGCCAGGGCTTCCTAATTGGGCGAGGTAATCTTCAGTTATCACCCAGTGTTTTGCGCGAAATAGGCATCGATAATATTCTTGGAATTGCTACTCCAGCTAAATTATTAGGATTGAGCGAAGTTCGAATTGATACTGGGGACGAAAACCTCGATGAGGAGATTCGTAGTAAAAAATACTTGAAAATGTTACAAGGGTATCGGACAACTCGAATAATACGAGTATCTTCAGATTGATTGACCTGTTGCAGCCTTTATCAATCCAAGGAATGGCGGGCTCGGGCTTTCAGGACGACTTTTGAATTCAGGGTGATACTGGACCCCGACGTAGTATGGGTGGTCATTTAATTCAAAGATTTCACAGCGTTGACCGGTTTCATCTTTCCCGACATAAACCAAACCAGCCGCTTCAATTTTAGTAATAAGGTCTGGATTTACTTCGTAACGGTGGCGATGCCTTTCATCCACTTGAGAACCACCGCCATATAGTCGGCGTGTCATACAATCGTCAACTTGGAAAATTGTAGGTCTGCTTCCCAATCGCATAGTTCCTCCAAGATGTGTCTTTGAAATTTCAGGCATGAACACAACAGCAGGATTCGGTGTATTTTCATCAAATTCTGTTGAATTAGCCCCCTCCATTCCCAGAACATTTCGACAGAATTCAATTGTTGCTACTTGTAGCCCCAAACAAATTCCAAGATATGGGACTTGGTTTGTTCTTGCATAATTTGCGGCTAGAATCTTACCCTCAATGCCACGGTCTCCAAATCCACCCGGAACTAGAATTCCATGTGATGCGCGGAGTGTTGTCCAATCACTATGTGAATCATCCTCTAGATTACTTGCTTCAATCCAATCGATTACTAATGTGCGATTCACAGCATACGATGCATGCTGTAGGCTTTTTATCACGGAAAGGTAAGAGTCGGCCAGGCCAGTATATTTCCCGACCATTGCGATATGAACCTCGCTACCAAGGTTGTCAACACGGTCAGCCATTTTTTCCCATCGTGCCATCAAATCTGTGACATTACAGTCGATTTCAAGAGTTTCACAAATACCTTGATCACGAAGTAATAGAGGCACTCGATAGATGTTGGAGACATCATGAGCACTCATTACTGCATTAGGAGACACATGACAGAATGCTGCAAGTTTTTCTCTAGTCTCTTGGGCAAGAGGCTCTTCTGCACGACAAACCAATACATCCGGGCTAATTCCCAATCCACGTAACTCTTTCACAGTATGCTGAGTTGGCTTGGTTTTCTGTTCACCAACCGGGCCCATTACTGGCACAAGTGAAACATGAACAAAGCAGATATTTTCACGTCCAACTCGGAATTGGAATTGCCTAAGAGCTTCGATGAATGGTGCACTTTCAATATCACCCACAGTTCCACCCAATTCTATGACACAAGCCTCAGGCTCTTCGCCTGAACCATCTGCAGAAACCAAAGCAATTTTCTCAATCCAATCTTGAACAGAATCGGTGATATGAGGTATTACTTGTACGGTTTTACCCAAATAATCGCCACGACGCTCTGCTTCTATGACTTGTGAATATATTTTTCCAGTAGTGACATTATTATCTTTGTAAAGATTTAGATTACAAAACCGTTCATAGTTACCAAGGTCTAAATCTGCTTCGCCACCATCATCCAAAACAAACACTTCTCCATGCTCGAATGGTGACATTGTACCTGCATCACTATTCAGATAAGGATCTATTTTGACTGCAGTGACTCGCAGTCCTGCACTTTTGAGGAGAACGCCAATGCTAGAAGCAGTGACTCCTTTTCCAAGTCCACTAAGGACTCCCCCCGAGACGACGACATACTTCATGTCCTTCAACGGGCTTTGAGGCCATCGCGTCTCCCCTTTCAACATTGGGTCGCGAGATAATTTCGCAAATTCGCTATTAAAAGTCGAGAACTACTTTGCCACAAAGGCCACTACGAGCAAGTTCCATTCCCTTTTGGAAGTCCATAATACTCATTCGGTGAGTAACTATGGAATCTACATCTATCGCTTCCGAGGCCAATAATTCATGCATCGTATCCCAGGTCGACCACATTTTTCTACCATTGATGCCTTTGAGATGTAGGTATCTGAATACTAAATCGTTCATTGGTACCTCGGGCATAGAGTTTGCATACACCGATAGAACGTTGAGATAACCGCCCATTCTTGTAGAGTGAATTGCATTTGCCAATGCAGTAGGAGATCCTGAGAATTCACAAGTATTGTCAACACCTCTCCCATCAGTAGCGGCAAGAATTTCCTTAACTATATCATCATCTTTTCCAAGAACAATATCAGCGCCTAAATTACTTGCAATATCCATTCTGTAACGGTTATCCCAATCTATTGCAATAACCTTAGTAGCGCCCATTGCTTTAGCAGCATTGACTGCAAATAGACCAATAGGACCCAATCCATGAATCGCTATTGTTGCACCTTCAACAGGACCTCCCGTCAAGGTGTGAATCGCATTTCCAAGAGGGTCTTGTATTGAACCATGTGCTGAATCTAGCCCCTCTGGAGTATGGCGGGCATTTGTAGCAGGGATGGTAAAGTATGGAGCAAATGCTCCATTTCCATGGACTCCAAATATCGAACCATTTTCACAAATATGTGCGTTTCCTTCATCACAACGTGGACAATTCCAACATGCGAGATGGCATTCAATTGCCACTTGGTCACCGATTTTGTGTGAATCAACATCAGGACCTAATCCAACCACGGTTCCACATGTTTCGTGACCAGTAACCGTTCCAAGCGGAACTTCAGCAGCACTCCATTCATCCCATTGCCAGATGTGGATATCGGTTCCACAAATGCTAGTCGAAGCTGTTTTTACAAGCACTTCACCTAATTTAGGAGTTGGAATAGAATGCTCTACGAGTTCGAAACCATTCTCTTCATCACGAACCTTTGTCCAAGCCAACATGGTGTTTGGAACCTCGGACATGTTTCACCGACCATCAGGCCGTTCTTGAGCGTATCCTCATTCGGCTCCGAAACCTTGGAGTTGTTCTTGGACCCCATCAGGTATCTGAGCATCCATTTGAGCCCATAGTACATCATCGATTCGCAGAATACTAATCGCAGCCTCAGTTGCCCCCGAAATGGCTTGTCTTGTTATGTTCAGGGGCTCAAGAACTCCTCTTTTGATTGTGTCATTTGGCTCGCCTGTTAGCAAATCTAGCCCGATTGAATCTCCACCTGAGTTTTGTGCGGCTGTCAATTTTAGCAAAGAGTCGATGCCATCATACCCGGCATTTCCGGCTAGCGCTCTTGGAATTGATTCAAGCGCATCTGCCCATGCTTCAATCGCCATCTGTTCTCGACCAGGTACTGATTCGGCATGTCTTCGCAATCTACGGGCCAATGCTACTTGGGTTGCACCTGCGCCCGGTAAGAGTACAGGGTCCTCTAGTAGTTGGCATGCTACACCTAGGCCATCAGCAAAGCACCTCTCAACTTCATCAAGAATACCGTCTGTACTGCCGCGCACAATCAATGTAGCACCGCCATCTTCTGCATCAAGAATCCAATTATTGATTCCGCCACGCAATTCCTCTCTTGTCTTGATAAAAGCACCCAAATCCCCTTTTCCTGCTCTTCCTGCATCTGGTACAAGATTAGCGCCACAAGCACGTGAAAGTAAATCCAAATCTTTCTTTTCAACACGACGATAGGTAAGGATTCCATTGTTGGATAGAGATTGTCGTGCCTCCTCATCAATTCCTTCTTTACAGACTAGCAAATCACAACCGATCTCTACGAGGTTTTCCACTTGAGATAACAAAGACTTACTTTCTGATTTTCGGAATGCATCAATCATTCCAGCCGAAGTTATATTCAATTTGGTATCGAGTTGAGTTTTTCGTCTTTCAATCCCGCCATCAAGAAGTAATATTGAGCCCGGACCACCTCGCTCATTCATTTCAGGATGAATTTTACTTTTTGCCAGTGCAAGTCCAGTAATCAGTGCAGTTTGATTCATCGAACCACCGGTTTGTTTGATGACTTTGACCATTGTAGGGTCAGCTCTCCCCTCGTTCACAATGATTTCACCAGCATCTAGTGCTAAATTAGCAAGATGTTTTCCCATAGATTGGTCTAATTTTCCTGCTAGTGACGTTTCGATTGCAGCATGGATTTGTTCGCGTGTGGCATCGATGGATAATTCATCTAATGCAGAAATTGCGAAACTTTCAGCCAATGCATAACCACGAGCAATTGTAGCGGGGTGTATTCCCTGGCGAACGAGTTGCCAAGCATTGCGTAACATTTCAGCACAGATTACCACAGTACTGGTAGTCCCATCACGAGCGACTCTATCTTGGGTGGAGGACGCACTGATTATCATTTTAGCAACTGGATGTTCGACCTTTGCACTTTCTAGTACAGTAACACCATCATTTGTGACTAAAGTTTGTCCGCTATCATCAACCAATAATTTGTCAAGGCCTTTTGGACCAAGTGTTGAGCGAACGGCTCCCGCTAGCGCAATCGCAGCCTGAACATTCTTGCGCAATGCTTCGCGGCCACTCGTTCTCTCTGTAGATTCGAGAATGGTCTCTTCCGCCATCGACCTTCCGAATGGTCGGTCTGCCTTGAAACCTGTTGAAGTGTAAATAGCGTTTAGTTCATATATGGGCTACTGCTACGACTATACAACCGATGGTTAAGTAGTGGGGTGGAATTTATGGCAGAAGATTGGGAAGAGAAGATGCTCAAACAGATGGCGGAGATGTTTAGCAACATGGGAATGACTGTTGATATTGACCAATTAAGAAAGATGATGGGTCAGTTCCGTTCTCAATTCGATTCGATGGGCATAGACCCCGAAAGATTAGCCAAGGGTGATGTAAATTTCAATTTCGATATGTCAAATTTGATGAAACTATTTCAGTCTGGAATGCCAATTGAAGAAATGCTTTCCAATATGGGAGTAGATGTCAAAGTTGACGCTGCCCCTGCTGAAATTACTGTTGAAGACGAAGCTCCTGTAAATGATATTCTGAAATTACCAGCAGACGATATTTATCTTTCTGGATGGAATATGTCTATCACTGTTGATTTTTCAAGGAATTCACATGTCGAAGAAATAGAAGTTGCCTTATCGAGTGGTGGAGAAATTGTTCAGGTGTTATCTGACCCGACAGAACCTCCATTGGCACAGATCGAGTTACCGCACCAGTGTGATGATGTTGTAAATTGGTCACTAAATAATGGCATTCTTGATATTACTCTAAAATTATCTCCTCAGGGGCCAGCAATCGATGCCCCAAAGAAAAACATCGACGATGATATCGATGACGATTATTCCCCCGTTTCATCTGGCGTAAGTCTCGATCTTGCAGATGATGATGATGAAGATGACGACGGAGGCATCCCGATTTTCTGAATCGGAAATTTCTAAGGAAGTGAAAATATGACAAAAAGTAGTGTAATTGGAATAGATCTGGGAACAACAAATTCCTGTGTAGCAACGATAGAAAATGGTGAAGCGGTAGTTATTGCTAATGCAGAAGGTGCAAGAACAACTCCTTCGGTAGTGGCATTCACCAAGGACGGAGGAGAACGCCTTGTGGGCGTTACTGCAAAGCGACAGGCGGTCACAAACCATGAACGGACGATCAGTTCTGTTAAGCGACACATGGGTACCGAATGGTCAACTAAAGTAGATGATTCAACCTATACGCCCCAGGAGGTGTCTGCATTTATTCTTCAAAAATTAAAGGCTGATGCAGAAGCATACCTCGGAACTACAGTCAAGCAAGCGGTAATTACCTGTCCGGCTTATTTCACAGATGCTCAACGTAAGGCGACTAAGGATGCAGGTCGAATAGCAGGTCTTGAAGTTCTAAGAATTATCAACGAACCAACTGCTGCAGCACTTGCTTATGGCGTTGACAAGGAAGAGGACCAAACAATTCTTGTCTATGATTTGGGTGGTGGAACTTTCGATGTATCAGTTCTTGAAATCTATGATGTAGATGGTCAACCTCAAATTGAAGTCAAGGCTACAGCAGGTAACAATCTCCTTGGAGGAGACGACTTTGATGAAGTTCTAATCGATTACTTAGTTGCTGAATACAAGAAATCTTCAGGAATCGATTTGGCAAAGGATGTTCAAGCAATGAGTCGTCTAAAAGAGGGTGCTGAAAAGGCAAAAATTGAACTTTCTGGCACTGGACAATCTCAAATAAATTTACCATTTATTACAATGAAGGATGGCCAACCTGAACACCTTGACATCACGGTTTCTCGCTCAAAGTTTGAAGAATTAATTGCTCCACTTATAGAGAAGACAATGAAACCCACAAGACAAGCAATGAAGGATTCTGGGATTTCAAAGGGAGAAGTCGACAAGGTAATCCTGGTTGGTGGTTCCACTCGCGTACCAGCCGTACAGGTTGCTATCGAGAAAGAAACCGGTAAACCACCATTCAAAGGAATAAATCCTGATGAAGCGGTAGCAATGGGCGCAGCTCTACAAGCAGGAATTATTGCAGGTGATGAAGGAGTATCTGATATTCTTCTATTGGACGTAACTCCACTAACACTCGGTATCGAAACCCTTGGTGGCGTTACAACTACCATGATTGAGCGTAATACCACAATTCCGAGCCGCCGCTCGGAAGTATTCTCTACCGCAAGTGACAATCAACCAGCAGTAGAAATTCATGTATTACAGGGCGAGAGAGAATTCGCTAAAGACAACGTTAGTCTTGGTCAATTCCATTTGATGGGAATACCACCGGCGCCTCGAGGAATGCCTCAAATCGAAGTTACTTTTGATATAGATGCAAATGGTATCGTAAACGTATCTGCAAAAGATAAGGGTACTGGGAAGGAACAGTCGATTGAAATCGAATCAAGTACCTCGCTTACCGAAGAGGAAATCAAAGCAAAAATCGCTGATGCAGAAGAATTTGCTGAAGCAGATAAGCGCTTGAAAGCTCAAGTTGAAATGCGTAATATGGCAGATCAAATTGTCTATCAAACACGCCGAACAATCGAAGAAGCTGGAGAAAAACTCAGTGACGATGACAAAGCACCTGTGCTATCAATGGTCGATGAATTAGAATCCCTCTTGCAAAACGAAGAAGGTGTTGCTAAGGAACTCGATGAAATCGATGAAGCCGCAGTTCAGGCCAAGGTTAAGGAAATCGAGGAAGGTATGCATGCGATCTCTGCTAAACTCTACGAAGCTGCTGCTGCTGAGATGGCAGAACAGGAAGAGTCCGGCGAAGAACCATCCGATGATGGTGTGGTTGATGCTGACTTCGAAGTAGTCGATGAAGACTGATTACCAAAGGAATGGAATTGCACTAAAGGTCAGCATGACCAATGGTACAATAATTGATTCAGTGGTTGAGCGAAGGCCCGAAAGTACAGAAAGTTCGGTGCCTCTGTTAAGATGAACTTGCATACCAATGTCCTTGTTTCCACGGACAATTAAATGCGAACTCGCAATCGTTCCATCGATTCCATCTTCTTTTTCATCCTCGGTTCGAGTTTCAACTCTTCCAAGGCAATATACAGGATCACCAGCAGCTAATACCCATACCGTCCATCGCCATCTGCTATTTTCCCATCGATGCAATTTTTCTCCAATACGAACATCCTTCCAGGATGCTGGGTCAACCAATATACCTCCAGTTCCATCGTGGAGAATGAATTCTTGATTACCATCACCTGTCCTTCTAGTCTTCCAACTACAGGATTCTTTGCCATCACTGTCTTTAGTACAAATGTATTCTTCCTCTTTCCATTTGAAAGAAACTACACCCTGTACCCTACGAGATGAACTTTCTCCGACATCGATACTCAGGGTTCCATCTGGACCGGGCCGAACTTGACCGACTAATTCAGCAGGTCCAACAGCAACACTCCGAACTTTACTGGTAGGTGTATCGATGATATTATGCATTAATTTCCACTTTTTCCAGGCAAAGAATCCCCAAATTAGAGTGAAGATAATAATGCCAATTCTCAAACCTTTACCCAATAAAAGGTGGGTACCATCACCATGCCTTGCAAGCAAATCACTAGCAAGCCAAAGTGATGTTGTGATGAATATAATTCCATTTACCGAATAAAGAGTAAATGTTGCAGGGGATGGTGTCCCAATTACATTAGGATGCTCTTGAATTAAGTCATTTTCTAAATTAGATTCATATGGATTATCT
>JABIGM010000008.1 GCA_018650165.1 Methanobacteriota archaeon | reverse complement strand
TGCAGCAGCAGCTTGGCCTCCAAGTGACTCTAATTCATATTCTTTTGCTATAACCTCCTGCAACTTATTTAATGCTTCTGATCTTTTCTTGGTTTCCCCTGAAAATCTGATTCCAAAATAACTCAAGAGTTGAACTCGTTAGAAGAACTGAAGCAGTCCATATTGCAAGAAGCATTCAACGGAACCCTGTGAATCGCAGAGGGTTTAGCAGGCCAATCATAGGGCTTCTCAGAGGGTTCTGAAATCGGTTGCAGACGCTACCCAGTGTTTCTGCTTCAATTGAGTTAAAATAGGTCAAGGACACACCGTGGGGAATGTCATTCGAGTTCACTTTCTTTGGTCCTATTAGTCACGAAATAGAACACTGCAACCGTAGCAACAAAGATTGCAAGCGAAATGGATAGCATCCCTACTGTGAACACTGAATCACTTTGGGATTCAACCTCTTCTCCATTTTCCTCCTCGATGATTGGATTCCAATCCCACCAAGCAAGTGTGGCTACAATATCCAATCCCGTTTGCAAGCCATCCTCAACATTTGCTCTTCCACCTGCTAGGGTATTGATTGTGGTTACCGAATCGCTTTGAGCATGCTTAGGCGTTTGCTCACAAGCATCGCCTTCCTCGTAGATGTATTGATGCTGGCCTCTTATCCAAGTGGCTGTGTGGTTATGCATGATGAAATTGAAATGATCTGAATTTCCTTTGGTATCATCAATAACTCGAACCCATTCTTCTGGATGTGATAAGTTTGAATTAATCTCTTTGAGATGAGCCTGGAACCACTCTGCATTGGTTTGCATCTCTTCGGTTACTTCCAATCCTCTGTCCTCATAATATGACCAATCTGAAGTTGGGGAAGTAAACATGTAAAGTGTCCAAAAATCCTCATTACAACCGGCTAACTGACTTACTAAAGGAGTCGGTACTGGCCAGTTTAGTGCAAACATATCCAGGTTAACATAAGTCACATTTACATCGCTAGGAATCTGTTCTTCAACAAAATGTAGACTACCCATTCCTCCACCTTCAGGGCTACCACTACCTTGCCATTCCTCGTAATCCCACCATGCTAATTTCCAGGTGTGCAGGGGAGTTCCATTCCACTGTGAAAAGGTTCGAGCTAATTCAAGCAAGGAGCCAGAACCTGTTCCATCATCATATGCGCCACTACTGGTACAAGTTGGATAAGTCTGGCCAATCAGTGGAGGAGGAGAATAACAAATCGCATCGTGGTGTGCTCCAACAACGCGCCAATCGTCCTCTAGTTGCCCTTCAATCGTTACCACGATGTTTTCACAATTAGCACATAGTTGGGTAGTGAAAGGTTGTCTCTCAACTTCATATCCCATCGCTTCAAGTTCGCTAGCAATCCAATTACGAGCATTCTCATTAGCAGTAGTGTCTATTTTGCGATAGCCAAAATTAGTCATACTCACCATATTATCGTAAGCCGATTCACCTTCTGGCCAATCTGGAGGAGACTCGCTCTGAACCGCATCCTCCTGGATGTTCCCCGGTACACAACTAGAGAGCAATAGCACTAGCGCCAACAGAGTTGACTGGTACAAGTGCCGAGACATCGAATCCCTACTAAGGCGCTTCATCTTGAGGTTTCTTATCCCAAGAGATGACATTTCTCAAAGGAATCGCATAAGGAATTTTGATACCCAATTAACCATCATGATTGTCATGAATGAAGCGATTGCATATTTTGCCCATGGTTTCTTTGGTTTGGCTGGAGGAAATGGGTCAATGCCCATATCGAGGGATGTGGCCAACATCTCGAGATCCTCCTCAATAGTGACCATGATGGTGCCAGACCATGATATGTCTTGAAACCATTTGTGTGGTGGCCCCCCCATGAGCGAGGTCCCAAGTGGTCTGTCGATGCCCGGTATTGAACGCCGGCCACCTCGCCCATCAGCTACTTTGATGATTACTCGAGATGGTCCAGAAGGTGTCGAAGTTCTTCTTGGACACCGCAGTGAATCTATGCCTGCATTCCCGGGATACTGGGCGTTCCCTGGCGGTGGTGTGTCACGAGTTGATACTACAGCGAGTGAGATTATGGGGATTCCAATTCACCACTGTGCGATTCTACGTGAACTTGTAGAGGAGTTGGGGCTGGCTCCTCTGAATGGTAAACTGGTAACTGTCGATGAAGATTTCAGAGGAATGGTGGTTGATGACAAAGCCAACTGGTTCCCTCTTGCACTAGACGGCGATATTCCTTCAGACATTACTGGATTGAGAATTGTATCCTTGCGAACTACTCCTCCTTTTGGCCCAATGCGTTTTGAAAATACGTTCCTTCATATCCACGCAAAAGAGCATGATGAGTTCTCCTTAGTGGGGCAAACCGAATTTGAAGATGCTCGATGGATGCGCCCTAGTGATTTGATTGGGGCTTGGCAAAATAATGCTATCAAAGTCGCTCCACCTGTCGTAACTTTACTGATGGAAGTCGAACGGTGCCTCGAGTTAATGGAACAGGATATGGAAAAAGTGGCCATTGATTTAGAGTCGCGAAAGCCAGGAAGGCGCTCCATTCTTTTCGCACAAGGAGTCGAAGTTGTGCCAGTGAAAACTGCAACTCTACCTCCTGCTGACCACACGAATTGCTATCTCATTGGAGACCCTGAGGGTGAATTCATTGTCGTAGACCCTGCATTTAGAAATCGAGAAGGAATGGAAGATGTTGCTGCAGCAGTTGAAAGACACAAAGGGGATTTAGTCGCCGTATTCTACACTCATGGCCATAGTGACCATATGGCCGATGTTGGGTTGCTAAAAGAGGCATTTGATGTCCCTATTTGGTCTGCTTCACCAACAGCAGACCGCATTCTAAAAGATGGAGATGTACTCACTCTAGGAAACCAAGAATGGACCGTACTTCACACTCCTGGCCACCATCCTGAGCACTTGTGCTTACTTTCAGATTCGGGATTGGTTGCTGGAGATATGGTCGCTGGAATTGGAACGATTTTGATTCCACCTCATCAAGGCGACATGATGACTTACATCGAGCAACTCGAGCGCCTCTTAGGCCTCGACCCACACCTTTTATTCCCTTCACATGGCCCTGTGATTCCATTACCACACAGAACATTAGAACATTACATTCGCCACCGTTCAATCCGTCATGACAAAGTATTAGCTGCCGTTGAACAAGGCCACTCTAAATTAGAAGAAATTGCCAAAGTTGCATACGAAGATACCCCTGATGCACACCCCAGTCTAGCGATTGACCAGACATTATCTCACCTACTCTCTCATGAGAAGGATGGAAATGTAAGAAGCACTGACGGTGGTTGGGTGCGGGCATGAAGGATGTGATGAGCGGACTTGACTTGCGCGCTATTACTAGCGAATTGCAAGCAATGGTCGGAGCTCATTGCAGGAAGTGTTACCAGCCACATTACGAACAGGTCGTGCTACGATTAAGAACTAAAGAAGGTGGAAATACCGATTTGGTTTTGGTTCGTGGAAAGCGTATTTACACCAGTAAAAGAGACCGCCCCATGCCCCAAAGTCCTGCGCCATTTGCCATGGTACTGAGAAAATCATTGTCAAATGCTCGCCTCAAAGTGATTGAACAAATTGGATTTGATCGTGTCCTAAAGTTCATTTTCGAAAAAGGGCATGGCATGCTCCACATCTATGTTGAAGTGTTTAGAGATGGTAATATCATTTTGACCGATGAGAATGATGTAATCATCCAACCGTTAACTCACAAATCATATGCAGATAGAGTTCTCAAGAAGGGTATTGTCTACACTCCACCACCAGCAGCAACCAACCCCTATGACCTGGATTTTGATTCATTTTGTGAATTGATGAATGACAGTGACAGAAAATTAGGCCGAACTTTGGGTGGTGGCCTAAACCTTGGTGGAGCCCTTGCTACTGCAGTATGTTTGGATGCTGAACACGATGCTGAATCAGAAGTCAAAGATACCGATTTACAAAAAATTTGGGATTCATTACAAGCCCTACTGCAAGGTGATTGGAAAGGCCACCTCTTCCTAAAAGACGGTGGATTTGACCAAGCATGGCCATTGGTTCTTTCAACTCTAAAAGATAGGGAGCGGAAAGATTTCGCTACTATGAGTGAAGCCGTTGATGAGTGGATGGGTCTTCATGACGCTCATGCTTTAGCACGCAGAGAGGCTGAAGCACTTGATGTGGCATCGCCTGGAAGAGGATATTCAACCGATGTAGAGCGCTTAGAAAGACGTCTAGCACAGCAAGAAAAGGCATTGGAAGGTTTCGGCGATAAAGTCGAGAAACAACAGGCTATCGGACATTTAATTCAAGAGAATTGGACTCATGTTGAACAATTACTCGCTCAGATGAAAGAAGCGGTCGAAACTCTGGGATGGGACGGGGTAAAGAAAGCAGCCAAGGAGATTGAGTGGATTCAATCAGTTAATGCCGCAGAAAGTAGTTTCATGGCGTTCTTACCTGATGAAGAAGGTAAACCTAGCAAACAAATCACGCTACATCTCGGTGAAACTGTCCACCAAAACGCTCAACGATATTTCGAAATTGGCCGCAAACAAAAAGACAAGTCTTCAGGTGCAGTCCAAGCACTTGAAGACACGAGACTAGAACTATCTAGGGCTCAGAAAAAACAAACAAAACGAGAGGCTAGCGGCCAAATTTCCAAAATTAAAAGGGCTAAACGTTTGTGGTTTGAAAATCACAAATGGACTATGCTACCGAGTGGCCATTTGATGGTTGGAGGACGTGATGCTAAGGGTAATGATTCAGTTGTTAAAAAGCACATGTCTCTTGGAGATCGTTACCTCCATGCTGACCTCCATGGTGCCCCTTCATGCTCACTACGAAATAATCAGGGATTTGTGGTAGATGAACATCCTCCTACACACATAACCGCTGATATTCCTGCATACAGATTGGTTGACAAGGTTGAGGCAGAACTTGATGATGAAACCACTGAAATTGCGGCAACACTAGCTTTGGCTTGGAGTAGAGCATGGAATAGTGGAGGTGCGCATGGAACTGTATTTTGGGTTAAGCCGGGTCAAGTTTCAAAATCTGCTGTGACCGGAGAGTATGTTGGCAAGGGTGCATTCGTAATTAGAGGCAAAAGAACTTGGTACAAAGACATAGATTTGCGTCTAGGAGTAGGTTTGATTGCAATCAATGGAATCCCTCTGTTGATGGCATCTACTCCCGAACATATTGCATCGATTTGTAATCGTTATATTGTAATTACACCAGGTAGAGAAAAGAAAGAAACTCTCGCAAATAGAATCTATAAATCGACAGGCTTGTCGGTCGATGACATCCTTCCGATACTTCCAGGTAACTGTGAAGTCATTGCAGATATGGGTCTTATTAAATTCAAAAAGGTCGATGAAGATGAGTAATGTAAAATTCGGTGCAGAGGCATGGGATGCTCGTTTTTCTGGCGAGGGGTGGGCTTATGGAAAAGAGCCCAATGCTTGGCTTTCTATGAGCATTAAACCCGGTTCAGGAAAGGCACTTGTTCCTGCTGATGGAGAGGGAAGGAATGCGGTTTGGATTGCATCTCAAGGATATGATACTACAGTGTTCGACCTCTCTAGTGTTGGACGCGACAAATGCGCATTGCTGGCTGCTGAAAGAGGTGTAGAAGTTCACTATGAAGTGGACGATTTGGCTACACGCAATTTCCCAAATGGAGCCTACGATTTGATCGCATGCTCTTGGTTCCATGTTCCTTGGACTTTGTTTTGTGAACACTACCCTCGTATGCTTTCTTCACTGAAACCAGGTGGCGAATTCATCTGTGAAGGCTACCATACCAGCCAAATGGAAATGACAAGCGGTGGTCCTAAGAACCTAGATTTACTCTGGGACCTTGATGAAGTGATGGAAATAATTAGTGAAGGTTTCACAATAATCCATGCTAAAGTTGAAACTGTAGAATTAGATGAATCGGACTTACACCGAGGCACTGCACACGTAGTAAGATTACATCTATTGAAGAAATGATTTGTAATACCGGGAAATATTGAATACCGACCAAATAGTCCACGTATCGTATGAGACTAAAGGTGGCTGTTTTAATTCTAATTTTCAGTCTCTCATATCTGCCTCTCCCTCATGCTGAAGCACAAATAGGAGTCGCTGCTGTAAACTTGGAATGTTCATCTGTTGACCCTTCCGGAGTTGTTGAAATCGAGGTATACCCCGGAGCTACTTTGACTGGTCAAGCAGTATGTACTGTTAGCAATCCCAACTCCTATCAGGAAAAGATCGAAATCGAAGTACAATCAGATGGCTTGTTATCATCTTATCCTGGTTCAATTACACTTGGCCCGAATGGAGAAGAAGAGTTCTTTGTGACCGTAAAAGCCGAAGAAAGAATGTCTGCATCATCTAGAAATGTAGTTGTCAAAGCAACTGTCACTGAAATGATGGGCATGCCCCCTCCAAATTTAGCAGAAGAAGAGGTCTCATTGATAGCAACTATCATGCAATACTCCGGATTACAAGTAGAAGTTGTTGATTCATTGATAACTTTGAAAACAAAGGTAGATTATAACCTCGAATTTAAGGTATATAATCAAGGGAATGCTGCTGATCGATTTTTGGTTGGATTGACTGAAAATTCTCGAAATGTTCTGGAGGATGCGGGTTTTTCGATCAGCATACCCCTTGTCAAAGTTGAAATTGATTCTATAGCATCGCCTACGAAAGTTCGTGTGACAATGAGAACACCTACTGGTTACGAAGATTGGCCAATCAATTCTGAAGGCGAGCATGAAATGACTTTCAAATTAGATTTCGTCGCTACAAGCGAATTCAGTTGTAACAATGAAGGCAACTGCAATAGTGAAACTGTATCTACTACTATTACCGTCTTTGCAGAAGCAAGTGAATCTGACAAATATCTTTCAGGTGCATCAGATAATGCATTATTGGTTTATGGTGGAAGCGGGGCAGGAGTAATCCTTCTTTTCATATTATTCATCGTAATGCGAAGAAGAAAGTGAGTTGAAATCTAAGGGTTTATTAGTAATCAGATGAACTTTACCATATGCACAAGAAAAGCGATTCGGATCGTATGCTTTACTTTGGTTATGGCTCCAATCTAGACAAAGGTGATTGGACTAGATGGTGCAATCTAAAAGGATACAATCCAGAGGGTTTGAAAGAAATTGGTCCTGCTTGGATAGACGGTTTCATTCTAGATTTCAATTACTATTCTAGTTCTAGAAAAGCAGGTGCTGCTAACCTATGTTGGGTTGCTCCTGGCATGGCAGCAACCCCTGGCGCTCTGTTTGAAATTGATGAATATACAAGAGATGCACTCGACCGAAAAGAAGGGCACCCCGATAATTACCGTCGTGTATCCAAAATAGTTCATACAACCGATGGAAAAAGCCATCTCGCTTACACATACATTCACGAATCCGAAGAAACAGAATTTCATACTCCAACAGATGATTATATCGAATTGATTCGCAATGGATTGACTAGATTAGAGTTACCGACTACCTGGCTTGATTCAGGCTTAAGGTTGACACAATCTCCAAGATTTGACTACGTATTTGTCTACGGAACTCTGATGAAAGGAATGATCAGAGAACGGGAAATGAAAGATGGAAGCAATTTTTATTGTCAAGGTTCAGCAAAAGGTCTACTTTACGACATTGGAGATTATCCCGGAATGGCCCATGGAGAGGGAATTGTTCACGGGGAGGTGTACAAAGCAAGTGATATGTTTGAATTGATTCAACGATTAGATTGGATAGAAGGTTGCGGTGGAAATGACCCGCTATTCGATAGAACAATTCAAGAAATCGATACTGAAAAAGGAAAGGTATGGGCCTATGTATACCACTATGCACGGCCCGTGGAATCATATTCTCAAATCCAATCAGGAGATTGGAAATCAAACTCAGTTTAATGAAACACGCATTGCTACTGCATTTCCGCCGCCTAGACAAAGAGATACGATTCCACTCTTAGCCTCAAGTCTGCGCATTATTCCAATCATTGTGATTAGACAGCGAGTTCCACTGCTTCCTAGAGGATGTCCTAAAGCGACTGCTCCGCCATGAAGATTGAATCTGTCATCTGGTATTCCTACATCTTGAGCAACTGCACAAGATGCGCTTGCAAAGGCTTCATTGTGCTCATAAATATCGATATCCATAACATCCATGTTGGCTCTTTCTAGTAACATCTTGATCGCTGGAACTGGCGCATACATTACACGGCTTGGCTCAACCCCTGCTGTGCAGTAGTCCTCGATTATTGCAATAATCTCCCAACCATTTGCCTTAGCGAAATCTTCGTCAGCAACCAATATGGCCGATGCACCATCATTGAGAGTGGATGCATTTCCAGCAGTTACCATCCCATCGTCTTGGAAGACTGGCTTTAGCCCTGCAAGTTTCTCTGCAGTAGTTCCTGCACGTACGCCTTCATCGGTTGACAATTCAGGCATGTCGAATCTTTCCCAAGCAAACCAGCCATTTGCTTCAGCCTCGGCCGCTTTGTTTTGTGAACGTGCAGCAAAAGCATCCATCTTCTCTCGTGAAATATTACATTCCTTTGCTACAATTTCTCCAGTGTTGCCCATGTGAACATCGTTGTATACATCCCATAGTCCATCATGAACCATAGTAGATACCATTTCTTTTTCCTCGCCATTGCGCTTCTCGAACTTAGGGGCATTTGTCATGCTCTCCATTCCACCAGCAATAATGGCCTTGTATTCTCCAGCCTTGATACTATTTGCAGCCATCATTGCCGCTTTCAGAGAAGAGCCGCAGACTTTGTTGATTGTAGTAGCTGCTGTGGAATTAGGAAGTCCAGCCCCTAAAGCAACTTGACGAGCAGGTGCTTGTCCCGCTCCTGCTTGTAGGACTTGACCAAAGAGAACCTCGTCAATTATACCGCTCGATGCATCGATATTACATCGATTCAGCAATTCTTTAACAGCACGGATGCCTAACTGGACCGCACTCAAATTAGAGAGGCTGCCGCGGAATTTACCGATTGGAGTTCTTGCAACACCGCAGATAACTACTCTTGGCATGAACAGCCCAATGTGGCTTGATTCTTCAACCTGCGCGCGGAGGGAAGTGTTCTTGAGTAGTGGTTGCTCGCCGATGCATGGCCAAGTTCAAGACCGGCATTGAGACCGACCGTCCTAAAGATGAAATGAGAAATATCGAGGTTGAAATTGATTTCACCCCTAATGCCCTTGCGAGTATCCTATACCGTCAAGGCAATACTCACATTCTATGTTGTGTAACCAAAGAAGCAAGACTACCTGGATGGTTCCCTCGAGATGCCACCAAGGGATGGGTTCACGCAGAATATTCACTTCTTCCTGGTTCCACTGATTCCCGATTCCGCCGAGAGAGAAGAGGAGCAAAGGGCCGTACTCAAGAAATTGAAAGGCTGGTTGCTCGCTCTCTAAGAGGTGCGATAGATCTCGAAGCATTGGGTCCAATTGCACTAACAGTAGATTGTGATGTTCTAAACGCAGATGGCGGAACCCGCTGCGCATCTATTACTGCTGCAAATATCGCTCTAAGACTAGCGGTTCGAAGACTGATTGCTAGCGGAGATTGTTTGCCAATAGACCTACGTCCTTCTCGTGAAGAACGGGACAATGGTTGGACGGCCCCTCAACTATCAGAAACCGAAGCACGAAACCACGAAAATAAGGTAATTCCACACGACCTATCTGCAATTTCGGTTGGACTACTTGGTGATGATGTATTCCTCGACTTGGATTATATCCTAGATTCAAATGCTGATGTGGACATGAATGTTGTTGGTACTTCCGATGGTAGATTTGTCGAAGTTCAAGGTACTGGAGAGGAATCTACTTTCTCATATGATGAACTTCAAGCCTTGCTTGACATGTCGAGGCAGGGGCTTGCACAATTATCTGAAATGCAAGCAGCTGTACTTGATGACATCGAGTGATTGAGCCGTAAGGCTTGAAATGCTGATGCGTGTGGCGAGGTTATCCCGGGTTAGTAGCTTAGTTGGGAGAGCGCGGCACTGAAGATGCCGAGGTCGCTGGTTCAAGTCCGGCCTAACCCACCACAACTCCACGATATAGAGTGTATTATTGGGTATTTGATTGGAATCAAATGTTCCAAAAAAATAATCACTTAATCCTAAAACCAGCATAGCCTTCATGTGCTTATGCCCCGTAGGGGCAAACATGGGGTCGAAAAATATCGAAAGTGATATCGGCACCAATATTGGAGATGCTAGCGATAGCAAACCTGTAGACAAGGTATCCAAAGAACTCTCTGCGATTAGAAAGCGAAGGAATTCCAATTCCAAAAGACGGTTCCCCTCTGCTATTGAAGATTGGACTTTGTTGGCAGGGCTAGGTTATGGCGCTGTATTTGCAATGCTCTTATTTGGAATGGCAGGAGGGGTATTTGGAGAATCAACTAGCCTTGATCATTGGGCAAGTGATACATCACTCGATAGTGGAGAGCAATGCGAAGAAGTATTGGATACTCCCTGGATTCACGCTTACCCCGATAACGATGCAGAGATTCTAAAAGTATCAGGTCGCAATTTGGCAAATGGGATTTATGTTCTAAATTGGTCGATTACTGAAGACGGGGCAGGAGAACCTGTGTCTCAAGATGAAGTTCATAAAAAAACAGTGAAAATCAGTTACGATGAATTGGGTACTGGGACTTATGACCTGATTATTTTTATCGACATCTATGATTCCCAAACAGCAGACATTGAGAATGCTACTGAAGAAGATAGGTTAAACGGTACAAAATCTCTCACTAAGACTCTACAATTTGAGATTAGTACTTCTGAAAATGCCCTGTCGTTCCTTCCATTCGTAGATTCTGAAGTAAAGAAAGAAGCAAACTTTGTTGAAGATGGCCCCCGTTCTTGTTGGTCGGTTACAGACCTTGGAAACTGGGGCTTTGTATTGATGGGGGCTGAATTGGGCGGTGGGCGTGAAACTGCAATGTTAACCGGGGGCGCCGCAGGTATCCCGGCTTGGTGGATGGCTTTTATCTCGCTTTCTTTATCGGTAATTTCTTTGTTCTTGGCATATCCAGTCATGTACAAACTATACCACCAAGAAACTGACGATATGTTGTCAAGAACGCATATCCGTAAAGTGGTAGTTGATGTTTTGAGAAATACTGAACGGCGACTTCACATCCAAATTGATTGGGACCTTTACAAGATTGAAGTTCGTGATTTGTCAATCGATATCATGATTCCATATTCCAATACAGAAGGCACATTCTCTGATTCAGCAGATGTGCGTTCAGAGATTCTAAAAGAAGTTCTAGAAGAGTTCGCACTGTTCCGTGTATTCAAACCGGTACAACTTACTGTTCGATCGATTGGCGACAATCAAGCAATCGATTTCGAGACAGGCGTAGGCGTAGGTAGCGGAATGATAGAAGAAGGTGAAGTGGAAGACCAAGACTACACTGCATTTTTCCGTGATCTGCATATGCTATCCAAGGTAGAGGATGAAGTTAGGGAATCTGTAAAGGGATTCTTCCGTACAAATAATGATTTGAACCTTCAAATGGCAACAGTGACTAGTGAAGATTCAATTATCTTTGTTCGCGTCGCGTACAAACCAAATCAGAGATTCGCTTTCTTCCGGTTCAAAAATTCAAACCTAGATATTGAAAAGGACTTAAGAAAATATATTTCAAGAGAAAATCCTGAATTAGTTGGAAGTCAGGAATTGATTGTCAAGGGCCGTAATTTAGTTTCGACTTTAGCGGACCGCTCTGGTGCTGGCCGTGTTGAAACCCTTTCAAGTAAAGATAGTAACGACTCAAGAGTAGCTGCAGTAGCAAAACAAGATGGTTTGGGTGGTAGAGTTCTGCAAACCAAATTGTTCGGAGATATTCTTTCAACAGTAGAGTACACTGCTAATGAAAAGCGTGAAATGATTAACAAATGGGGATTCTGGGGGTTGATTGTTTTCGTCTGGATTCCATTTATGGCGTCTGGAGTTCTAGTTGGAGCAATGCTAGGGCTATTGTCACGGATGAAGTTTATGCGTGTGCTTTGGGCTACATTCGTAGGTGGTGCAATTGCATCTTTAACATGGGCTTATACTGCAGAGGGTATTGTTACTGTAATGCACAAATACAAACTTGAAGCTGCAATTCCAATTGCTATTATTGCTTTCATTGGAATGGCAGTACTCCATATGCGTTCAACGAAAACCCGAAGACAAGCCGAATTGTTTGAAGACACGCTTCTCGATTCATTCCATGCAGATATTCGTGACAAATACGGAAATCAGTGAGGTGTTTTCATGGTAGGCGAACCTGCTATTTTTGGCATCCTGACTGTATCGGATAGAGCACATTCTGGTGAATATGACGACCAGGGTGGCCCTGCGATTCTAGGGTTTTTTGATGAGGCGATCAATTCTCCTTGGACTCATCATTACCGTGTAGTCCCTGATGAATTAGATGCAATTTCTAATACACTAATTGAGATGGTTGACCACTTGGGTTGTAACGTGATTGTGACAACAGGTGGAACCGGCCCAGCAATCAGAGATGTTACTCCGGAAGCTACTGAGGCAGTATGCGAAAGACTCCTACCCGGTTTTGGAGAGCAGATGAGGGCGGTTTCATTGCAATATGTTCCGACTGCGATTCTTTCTAGACAACTGGGTGGCGTCCGGGCTGGGAGTTTGATTTTCAATCTACCTGGCCAGCCTAAAGCAATCAGAGAGACCATCGATGAAATATGGAAAGCGGTTCCATATTGCGTAGATTTACTAGGCGGTCCTTACATCGATATGAATGACGAAGTGTGTAATGCATTCCGTCCTAAGAATGCAAGAAGAAGGTGATGATACAATGAATGGAAATATTTTGATTACTGGAGCGAAAATGGTATTGCCGACTGGGATTGAAACCGGTGATTTACGAATTTCTTCTGGGGTGATAAGTGAAATCTCAACATCGGGACATTTAGAACCGCTCGAGGGTGAAATGGTTCATGATGCAAATGGTATGCACTTACTACCTGGAGGAATTGACCCTCAGGTTCATTTCAGAGAGCCGGGTCAAGAATTCAAAGAAGATTTGGCAAGTGGTTCCGCTGCTGCTGCAAGCGGAGGTATCACTAGTTTCCTAGATATGCCAAATAACAAACCACCTGCAACCACATTGGAATCAATTGAAGATAAAATCGCATCTGCAAATGCAAAATGTATCACAAACTTTGGGTTCTTCATCGGAGCAACTCCCGATAACCTCGATGAACTTCAGAGAGCAGTTGGTACTCCCGAAAATGGAGTTGCTCACCCTGGAATTTGTGGTATCAAGATATTCATGGGCTCATCAACTGGTGACCTTCTGGTTCATGAAACCGCACACCTCGAGAATATTTTTGCTAATACTGCTGGTCTAATTGCAGTTCATGCTGAAGATGAAAATAGATTGAATGAACGCTTTGAACAAATGAAGCACAGAACGGATATTGCAGCACATGCAGAATGGCGTGATGACATTACTGCCCTAAATGCAACTGATTTAGCCGTGAATATGGCCAAGCAAACCAACCATCGATTGCACGTTTTACACCTAACCAGTGGTGCTGAAGCAGACTATTTGTCCGAACTTACTGCTGAAGAGCGTAAGCAAATCACTACAGAAGTATTACCCCAACATCTAACATTTGACGAAACTGATGTTGAAGTCCAAGGTGTACGTTTGAAAATGAACCCTCCAATAAGATTTGCAAAGGACCTGCAAACCCTTTGGAAAAGATTACTCGATGGCACAATTACCTGTATCGCCACTGATCACGCCCCTCATTTACTTGAGGATAAGGCCAAGGGTTGGCCGGATGCTCCATCTGGAATGCCGGGTGTTGAAACATCTATGCCAGCAATGCTAACCCATGCCAAAGATGGTCGCTGTACCATTGAACAGGTAGTTGCATGGATGAGCTCAAATGTTGCTGAAGCATACCAAATGGTTGGCAAAGGACATCTTGAAGTCGGATATGATGGTGATATTGTAGTGGTGGATATGGAGAATAAAATAACTGTAGATGATGCTAATTCTTGGACAACTGTGGGATGGAACCCCTTCCATGGCCGTGAACTTGTCGGCTGGTCTGTTCTTACAGTGGTTGCCGGGACTCCGGTTTTTGAGCGCAACGATGCAACTGGCCCTAAGGGACAATGTCTCGTAGAGCCTGGAGCGGTGGGTAAACCTCTGGTAATGATGCCTTGGAATTGATATTCGCACGTTTTGAGTAATTTTCTCCGTTAGGATTTTAACTATAACACTATTATTCGCATCGGGGAACACTATGAGTGGACTAGAAGAAAAACTTGGACCGGGACATCAACAGATAATACTTGGATTGCTGATTTTTGCAGCAGGCGCCCTTTGGGGAGTAATGTTAGGAAATGAAGATCCTATCAATCTAGGGAATTTGTTTACATCTGCAGTCATCATGTTATCTGGTGCTATGATTACTCTATTGGGAGTATCATTCGGCACAGATAATGAAGAAGATAGAACAAATGATTTGCAAGATGCTATCGCTGAATTGACTGGAATGCTAAATACACTTCAGGCAAAGGTAACAAGTGACAAAGACGACGCTGAAGAGTGAAATTAAATTTACAAGTTGTATAACTTGGAATATTTACTCTCGACGTAATTTAGGAAAGCCTCAGGGCTTGGCGCATTACCTGTTGCTGATTCAATCAATTTTGATGGAGTCATTACAGAACCATTTTCATGGATGCGTGTACGTAGCCATGTAAGCATACTAGACCAATCGCCTGATGAAATTATTTCTTCAATATTGCCAAGCTCTTTCGACATAGTGTGGAGTAATTGAGCAGCATACAGATTCCCCAAGGTATAGGTTGGGAAATAACCGAAGGCCCCCATTGACCAATGGATATCTTGAAGGCAACCGAGCGAATCATTTGGGACATCAATCCCAAACCAATCCTTCATCATCTTGTTCCAAGTAGCAGGTATGTCTTTTACCGCTAATCCTTCATTAAAGATCATCTTCTCAATCTCATACCTAATCATAATATGCAAATTGTAAGTTATCTCGTCTGCTTCTACACGAATAAAATCGGGTTTTACCTCATTGGCAACAAGGTCAAGTGTTTCGCTATCCCAATCGGGGCACTCGGGGAATTGTTCACGGAACCAGGGCATTGCAATATCCCAAAAAGCCGAGGTCCTGCCAATTTGATTTTCCCAGAATCTACTCTGTGACTCATGAACACCTAGTGAGACTGCCATTCCTACTGGAGAGTAACTATGGTCCCGGGGTAAACCTTGCTCGTACAAGCCATGTCCGGACTCATGCATTACGGCATATAGGCATGAAAATGGGTCCTTCTCATCGAATCTAGTTGTGAACCGAGTATCATCAGGCCACAAGCCCGCACAGAACGGGTGAGTTGAGACATCCATTCGTCCTGCTTGGAAATCAAATCCCATCGCCTTACTAACTTGATTACAAAATTCTTCTTGGGCCGCTACTGGAAAATTCATTTCTTCTGGTAAACTAGGAATTATAACATCTGATTTCATGATTTTAGCGAGTAGTGGAACTAATCTCTGTTTGAGACCTGCAAATAGTGGGTCATAATCCGCTACAGTCATTCCAACTTCATATTCATCTAACAGTACATCGTAAGGTGTATTGTCAGTTCCAAGATATTCTACCTTTTTCTGGGTCAGTGCGACCATGTTTTCTAGATGGCTTTCAAATTGTGAAAAGTCGGCATCGCTGCGGGCTTTTTGCCACGCGATTAAAGCCTCACTACGGGCTTTTGTAAATTCAGAAACAAACTGATTTGGCAGTTTAACTGCTTCATCAAATTTACGCCGCATCTCTCGCACATTTGCTGCAAGGAAATCGTCCATCTCAGTATTTTCTAAGCGTGATATCAAGTGGCCCAACTCTGGTTCAATAAGTCGGCTATGACGCTGTCCCGCCAGCCATGCAAGTATTTCTCCTCGAGATTTAGCTCCCTTAGAGGGCATTATTGTCTCTTGGTCCCATCCTAGATGGCCTTGTATCGCTTCAAAACGGTAAAGGTCATTTACTCTCGACATGAAATCTTCTCGGTCGCCCATATACATTCGAATACGGATTCGACCTTCAATATTTCACAAAATTTCGGGCACAATTTGAAGTTGTATGCGTGTCTGCGCTATACATGGTCGCACCCTTCCGTCGTAAGTCGAAGGGAAATGTTCCTGATATTGAAGACGATGATGAGATTACTGAGGTTATCGAAGCTGTGGCTCCTGAAAGCGAAATATTAGAAGAAATAAGTGATGAAAAAATTGAAGAAATTGACCTTGAATTAGCACTTATTGAATCCGCAAAGCGTGTTACTAACACCTGCATGGACATTCGACGAGGAGAAAATGTTCTGATTGTTTGTGACCCCACTACTGGTGAGATTGGCCAAGCACTCCATCGTGCCGCAACCGAACGTTCTGACCGTGTTTTACTGATTGTAATGCCTAAAAGTAGGCATCACGGAGAGGAGCCTCCGGCCCCGGTTGCAAATTTAATGCGCCAACAACAGATTGTGATAGTTCCGACTCGTTATTCGTTAACTCATACTAGAGCAATTAGAAGTGCTGTAAAAGAAGGAGCAAGAGTTGCTACAATGCCTGGAATGACGCCTGAGATGTTCATCAATGGAGGAATTACAGCAGACTTCAATCAAATCAAAAAGAATCTTTCAGAATTATCTTCAACGCTAAGGCGTAAACGGTTGATACATGTCAAAGATTCAAATGGTACAGACGTTGAATTCGAAGTATCATGGCGTGATTGGGAATTGGATGACAATGGTATCTGTAATAGGCCTAGAATGATTACAAATCTACCTGCTGGAAAGGCATTTGTCTTGCCTAAAGAAGGAACAATGAATGGAACTATCATTATTGATGGGACATGGGAGTCGACACTGCTTGAAGAGCCACTTGAATTGGTTGTCGAAAAGGGAATTGTGATCGATATCAAGGGCGATTCTACTGCTGCACAAATCCGACAACAATTTGGTGAAGCAGCCTCTAGATTACGGTCCAAAGATAGAGAATTAGTTTGGACTGTGGCAGAATTCGGATTTGGAATGAATCCGAATGCCCGAATGATAGGACATGTTTTGGAAGATGAAAAGCAACTAGGAACATGCTACTTTTCAATAGGCGATAATTCTAGCCTCGGTGGTAGTGCATCGGTTGGAATCCATATACCGGGTGTAATCACAAAACCATCGGTTTGGTTGGATGATACCCAAGTACTCGATGATGGAGTATTCGTTGCTTAATCAACGGTTTTGGGTTCCGCAAATTGGACAAAATCTCCAATTAAGGTCTACACCAATTCTACACCCTCTACAAGAGAGTCCTGAATTAATTGTTGGTTGCATTGGTTGGGCAGGCTGCCCAATTCGCTGTTGTTGCTGCTGTTGAGCCCAAGCCTGCTGTTGCTGCTGTTGTTGTTGCTGCTGAGCCCAAGCCTGCTGTTGCTGCTGTTGTTGTTGCTGCTGAGCCCAAGCCTGCTGCTGT
>JABIGM010000010.1 GCA_018650165.1 Methanobacteriota archaeon | reverse complement strand
TACAATCGGTCTGCCAGGGAACAAAGTCATCGTTGCCAAAGGATATCCAACTGTCAAATCTGCCCTTGAGGAAAAAGGATTTGAATGTATAATTCTTGATATGAGTGAGATAAGAGCTGCCGATGGCTCCTTGACCTGCTGCTCAGTCTTCTATTGAGCCAACGCGCTGTTGATATACGCGTGAAATGTGGCAAACTCGCTGCAGGGGTTGCCCAGCTTGGTCAAAGGCGCTGGGATGAGGTCCCAGTCCGTAATGGTTCGCAGGTTCAAATCCTGCCCTCTGCACTCCAAAAGCGATTCAAACAATACATTCAATATTACTCGTCGTGAAAACGTTCCTTTTCCGTGGCACAGTTGGGCTTATTAATCACCGATTTATCGGAATTTTGTGGCTCAACTTCTCAGCATTGAAGAACTCAATGACTGGTATGATACTAATGAAATTGAACTATCTTGGCTGAGAAAACCTTCACGCCACCAATTTCGATGGCGGAATTTTTACGGCCGTTGGAATCACAACAAAAAAAGAATATCAAAATATTCACAATTACGGAAATCCTTTGGGAAAACCCCTCCTACGGATTTATACTATGGAACTGCAGAATGGCTTGAACCAATAGGGCTGCCTAGGCTTCGGGAAACAAATAAGCCAGCGCCGATCTTATTGGATCACCTAGTGGTCTTCGACATAGACCAAACTCCATTCTGCCGTCGCCGATTAGAAAAGGCTCGAAAAATAACCCTAGCGCTAATTGATTGGTTGGATGAAAATGAAAATTTAGATTTACAATATGTATGCTATAGTGGCAGCAAAGGCTTCCATATTGTATTGAGAGATTTGGAAAGAGAAAAATTTTCAATCCCAGATCCACGAGAAAGAGAGCAATTCGTCAAAGAAGATCGTAAGCACCTATTACAAAGGGTTCTTGATGCAGGTTTTGATGTAGACAAAACCGTAACAGCCGATACACGGAGAATCATCCGCCTGCCCTCGTCTTTGCATGGAAAGACCGGTTGGATATGTACGATTATCGACAGAGATACATTAGCGACGCCACTCAGGAAATGGATTAAACAAATCCCGCGCCACCAAAAGGCGGCTGAAATGAAATATTGGCCACGTAGAACTAAAAGAAAGAAAAATCCCAAAACCGAAAAACAACCAATAATCGAAGAACACGGAGCCTGGATTGCTCTGGAAGCAAGCTCTCATGTTCCTGAGACCAAAGATAGATCGGTATTATTGGCATGGACTCCCTCGCATTGGGGCGACAAAAGAAAACAACGATTTTATCATCAATTAAATTACTTCAATCTCTCTCCTTGCCATCATTGGAGAGCAGGAAATAGAGATTTAATACTGGTGCCATTAGCATTACAGAAAAAACAAATTATGCGCCGTCTAAAGCAACTCGGGTTAATTTCAGTATATTCTCAATATCAAAGATTAGGTCATGCGTGGGCAGAAGTCTCTCCACGAAAATGGGAAGACGGTTTTACAGATGATGACTTCGAGTACAAAGGGGTGATTAATTCTGGAAAAAAACCCAGTAAGGAACCGTGGTCAAATCCACATTTGGAACTTGTTCAACGACTAGGGGGCACAGTACAGATGGATGACCCCCAAAGTCAAACCTTCATTGGGCCTAATGTTTGCAGTACCAGGATTTCAAAATTCAAGTGAAGATTATAGTCTGCACGCGTAGAGGAATGGACGCCCCACTGGGAGCGAAAGCGATGACCAAACCAGCATTTGCTGGATAGTTACGGCGACTTCAGCCGGATACGGGTTAGGGGCGACCCGTATCCATAAGGTGGTAAAATGGGATTTTTTGATTGGCTATCTAACCGCAAGCGCCAGGCTGCGGATGCCGAATGGGAGCGAAAGCGCCAAGCGCGATATGCGGAATATGACCGAACCCAACCCCGATGCGCGAGGGCTTCACACAGATGTTCCTCGAAGTACTCATCGAATCGATGGCACCAAATCCACGGAATACCACTCTGTGAGCATCATGGTTTTTTCCACGGAAAGCCAACTTGCCAACACCATTCTCCATACACTGGAGGATATTGTACCGAACCTGTTTCTAGACACGAATTCACATTATGCCTGCGCCACTGGATGCAGAAGCAAACGATAGACAAACGCATGGGGAAAACGGTAGCTAGAAGATTGAATCGAAAGATTTCCCCAAGTAAAATACGGTCATATAACCGGTTGATAGATACAACATCTCGCTATTTAGGAAAACCAATCGAAATGTGCACTGATAGAGAAGTGGCGTCTAGCCTAATTCAAAATATGGACATCGCCCCACGCGAGGCATCAGCATTCATCAATTCAGATGCAGTTAAGGGATTGGCGGGGTGGCTGCCACGAATAGATGCCCACGGACAGGAGTCTGAAGGGTTTGAATGGACCGATTTTCAAGGAGGCAAATGGTACCGTTCGCTAACAGAGCCTGGGCCATGGACAAGATATGGAGCAGCAACTCAACCCCCACAGACACAACAACAACCACAACAGCAAAGCTACAACCCCCCAACGCACCAATCAGATGCACAAACAGTAATTCAGAATATCACCTACAACATTCAAGATAGTGCAATCTCTGGTGATATAAATGCGGATATTAACCGTATAAACGAATCAGAGCATCAGTAATTAAGAGAGCAAACTACTGGCCTTGTGAAGGCGCCAACTCATCGCACGTATTACGGGTGATGTAGGCGTGAAGTTCGAGGACGGTCCTTTGCTTGATCATCACCCCGGCGACCCAGGTATAGGGCACGGTCAGCAACACCAACAGGCCAACGACGACACCGGAGTTCTTGTAGAAATAGAAAAAGCCCCTATCCTCGCCGAAGTGAGGATAGGGGCAAAAGCCGGTTAAGGCGAAACTATCTGATTAATTAACAGTAATATCATATGCAGAACCACTAATTGGATTCAGAAATATGCTTGTCAAAAAATCACTGTAAATCGTCTTTTGCCAACAATAGTGGCAGTGCCCAAACTACTGCAAAGATGAGGGGGAACGTCATTGAACTCACAACATCCATATCTCCTACTGCATTTCCAATCACCAAATTTCCGATTATTGAAAATACTTCAGCACCGAGCATTATGAATACGCCCATCTTTTGATATTTGACGCACTTAATTCCGCCAGTCAATAGCATAATCGAGGCCGGTAAAGTGAAGATCATGAATCCCCATGTTTCCATAAACGAAACCTCTACTCCTAATTCCTCGGCCCCGCTCATCAATACGGCGATTAAGCCACCAATCAATACATTCCATAATATTCCTATCGATGCAAAAACTATGGCGATAATTCCGATCACCTTCGGCAATGCATTTCTTCCTGCCGCTTGTACGACGACTACTTGTTGTGGTGCTGCTGCTTCCATCAAATCCAGTGTGAAAACCTCGAGGATATAAAGGGTGCACCAGCATCAGAGAACTATTGCGGTTTTACATGCACAGTTTATTTCAGACGGCCCTTTATTAGGACAACAAGTCTTCTTTTGCGGTTTTGAAAACAATTCTTCCACGAGAAGTAATTTGTGCTTGCCAAAACTCATCCTTTGGATTGAAAGTCCGTAACAATTGTTCTCGACTCCAATGCCTTCTAGCATCTACCTCGTCAACATACATACCCCATTGAGTCCAACGGTTTTCAGCTCTACTCGCTTTGAGAACACGGATGGGTTTGAATGTTCCAAACTCCTGTGTAACCGAGGTCCATTGAATGTGGTCAAATCTATTTTCTAGGCCTTGATGAAGGTCGCCAACAATTTCATATCCAACTCCGGCGTTTGCGTCTAAGCTTTCGACATGGCCTGGAAATAAGTTCTCTAAGTGTTCGATTTTATCAGCATCAGTATTTGCTGAAACCAGCAAAGTATCATGCCCACTTGGCCCCAGGCCTGTGTGCAAATCAATCGCCCAAATCCGAGTTGTATCCTTTAGTATACTATCAAGCCAATTGAGCAGCAAATCCGGCCCGGGCTGGAGTTCCTTTCCTCCAAATTGAATTGCTTGGGGGTGCTCATATTGTCCCTCAGCAACCCATTGTTTGAGATTGTTAAAACCATGTTTCAAAATCAATTTCAAGGCTTTTAGTTTGAACCACTTTTCTTTCTTTAGAGGAGGACTTTTTGGATTGATAAATTCCTTGATATGGCGATAACCCTCTGGGACCCCGGAATAACTCTGGTCCCCTTTCAAAAAATTACGATTTAAATCAACATTATTTTCATTGAACCTTCTCCACCAAGCCATACCGTAAGGATTGATTGCGTGAATGAAAATTACCGCATGGTCTTTGAACGGCTCTTGTTTTACCAAGTCACCCATAATCGCCAATTGAATCGCACTACCCGGGTATCCTTCGACTCCGTGAATACCACTACTCGAGAGAATTACTTTGTCAGATTTTAGGGAACCAACTATGGCAACATCAATGCACAGGGGCTCACCAGCGGGACCAATCTTCCCAATCTCCAATCGCTCACTAGAAACCCTGTGGCCGGAATTGCGAAGATCATCACATGCGATAATAAATCTCCCAGCGGCTTCGCCATAAGAACTTGAAAACCAAAACCGCCCCTCCATATTAACCGCAGTCAGGGACCTCACTTGAATTATACGAATAACGGCGTTACTACAATTCGGCTTACAGTTATTTGAATAAGTTCGGATACGCAACATTATGGCAGATGCGACTAGGGTCGGAGATAGCCAATAAACCGGAGGGAAAAAATTTGGAGAACCCCCCCCTTCTAACAATGGCAAAATCGAGAAATATCGATAATCCACCAGAATTAATTCAAGAATCTATTATGCTGTTAGAAACACTTTCGGGACTATGTTCCTTTCATAGCAGCGATGATTTGGCAAGCTTTCTCTTTACTGACATGTTTCGAACACTAATTGGTACTACTGAGCCATGGGTTGCCTTTGAAATCGGAGTTTATGCAGACCATGCAAAAACCATCGAAGTTATCCCCACAGTTGACAAGATTACGCTTGCCGATGCTTCCATGACAGGAGGAATACCGAATAATGTCATAATTGCCAAAAATCAAGCCAATTGCGCCTTAATTTTGCAAAATTGGCACGATTATGTAATGAACGAGTAAAGCGATTCTTTGAAATGGGGTCTATGGCCCCATTACTACTGGAGAGGGGGCTATGAGTGGGGACGTATTCAGCGATTCACTTCCTGACCCAGACCCGGAACAGACTCTTGAGTGGCAAGAAGCCATTAGGGCAGTCAGCGATGCCTTAGGCCCAGAAAGAGCACACCGTCTGCTATTACAAACAATCAACGCAGCCAAGGGCGAAGGCGTTGAAATCGACGTTGTCAACACTCCCTATCTCAATACAATCCACCCCTCCAACCAACCGAATTATCCAGGTAATCTTGAGATGGAGAAGCGCCTACACGGAGTAATTACTTGGAATGCCATGATGATGGTTACTAGGGCAAATAAATTCAATGATGGAATAGGAGGGCATATCTCCACATTTGCATCTAATTCACATCTATGGGAAGTTGGACAAAATCACTACTACCGAGGAAAAGACCTCGACGGATGGGGCGACCATGTTTACTGGCAAGGTCACGCAAGCCCTGGAGTTTACGCTAGAGCGTGGCTAGAAGGACGCTTAACCCGAGAAAACATTGATAATTTTCGAATCGAATGTGAGGGCAACGGGCTATCGTCATATCCACACCCAAGACTCATGCCGAAATTCTGGGAATATCCTAGCGTTTCAATGGGCCTGGGAGCAATGACTGCAATCCACACAGCACGCTTTAATCGTTATTTGAATAGTCGCGGTCTCGCAGATACATCGAACTCAAGAGTTTGGTATACTATGGGGGATGGCGAATCAGATGAGCCAGAATCACTCTCTCAACTCTCTCTTGCCGGAAGAGAAAATCTCGACAATGTCATTATGGTTTTAAATTGTAATCTCCAGAGATTAGATGGGCCAGTAAGAGGCAATTCGAAGATAGTACAGGAATTAGAAGGGCGCTTCCGCGGATCTGGCTGGAACGTAATCAAGATTCTATGGGGGTGTATGTGGGACGACTTGTTTGCTCGCGACTCCGAAGGAGTTCTTGCAACTAGATTACAAGAGTTGGTCGATGGAGACGAGCAGCGAATTTTCACCAGCGACGCCGCAACATTCCGAAACGAATTATTTAACACACCTCAACTGAAAGCAATGGTCTCGCATTTGGGGGATGATGAATTAGAAGATTTAGCAGCAAACCTCGGGGGACACGACATGCTCAAGATTAACGCGGCTTATGCAGCAGCAGAAGCCTTTAGCGGCAAACCTACGGTTATTCTAGCTAGAACAATCAAAGGATACGGGCTTGGG
>JABIGM010000062.1 GCA_018650165.1 Methanobacteriota archaeon | reverse complement strand
TGATGGCATAACCACACAATGGGACAATTCACTATCGTTAGCGATGGATGCCACTACAGGTCAAGTTATTGGTTGGAATCATATCCAAACGCCAATCTGAGGTGGGTAAATGTCGGGAAGAGGGTTAGACGATTTAATGGAACAAAATGAAACCGATCTTGGTTTTCTTTCAGCGTATGGTGGTGGAGAAAGTACTGATGAATTGCTTGTATTAATTCAAGCAGCAATTTGTTCTGAGATGAAAGTTGAAGTTGTTGAAGGCGGCGTATTGCTCAAACTCAACAAAAAGAATCTACCTCTGGTGGCTTCAGATGTTGAAAGAAGAGGATTCTTAGATGGTAAAATCGACACTAAAGGAGTAGAGGTGGTAATCACCGATTTTGGTCCTGAGCAACGCCGATTTATCGAGCGACTGGTTGAATTTATTCATTGCGACTAACCGCTGCTAAAGCGATTGCTGTAAAGGTAGCCATAATTCCCAAGGCTGGTAATCCATCAGAATCTCCGTCTACTAAAATTGCGGATTCCGGACAACCATCTCCGCCCCACTCTCCATCTTCTAACCAGCAATCAGACCAAGTTTTGTAGAAACCAGATGAAGGAAACATCTCGGTTGAGTCATTATCTGAATTGTATGTTGCTTTAACTCTCCAATTTACATACGTGTGGTCAACGATTGTAGTTACAGCTGAAGTAAAGGTTCTATTATCCACAGTGGACAATGTGGCCTCTTCTGGAGGAAGGCATACTCCTTCATTATTACAGATTTGAGTAATCAATGCAAATGTAGTGTTATTATTGTATGCTGCATCATTGAGTGTCATTGTAACTTCCCAATTCTCTAAATCATGAGTGATTTCAGTGTGAGATAAGGCATTGAATATGGTTTCTTCAATCACAGGTTCAACATTTACGCCACCTTCTACATCTGCGGCCGAGGTTGTATTAACTAACATCAAAGAAAGTATAACTGGCATAACAAATTTTAGTTTCATAATTCCATCTCCCATAGTTCATCCCCAACCCAATGTATATTCTTTAGTCCCTTACCTTTTAATTCACTAATGAGGGAAGACCCATCTTTTGTAGCCCATCCGATTGCTAATGGACGTTTGTGTGCCTGATCTCTAACCCAAACCAAATCCCCTTCAACAATTCCTTCATCAGCCGAATGAATCCCTGCAACCATACAGTCAGCACCCTTCATCAAGAAAGGGATTGCACCACGGTCAACTTCAACAAACCGCTTTTCGCATGGATGGGATAGAAATCCTCTCAGAGTTAGGAAAACTACACGTTCGTCTTCTGGATTCATTAATTCAATTGCTAGAGGTACTCTATCAACCAGTACCATTTTCCAAGGGCCGTAATCCGCCATTTCAAGGAATGCTCCATCTACAGATAAGTCAATTCCAAGTGCTTCCTCGAGGTCTTTGAGTAAAGGAGCGATATTTTTTCGTCGTACAGGTCGGCGTTTCTTAATCTGCCAGTCCTTCGCCATGTAGTGTCGAGTGGCATCTAATGTTTGACCCTTCGGTTTGATGAGCAAGAAGCCTCTCCGATTCACATGGACGTATGGTGTGCCATCCGAACTTACCCAAAACACGCACAAGAGTTGGGCAATCCAATTCCACAAGAGCCGGTATTTTTTCTTAAGTCCACCACGTGTGTTTCTAAATTCGACAAGATCGAAACTTGTGGGGGAGATGTTCACCATGAAATCGAATTGGTTTTGAAGTTGGGGCCAAACTTGGTGCCAGTACAAATGGCTCTAGGATTAGATCTAACAAAACGTAGCATACAGGACCGATTAAAGGAGAATGGTTTACCCTGGGCCGAGGCTAAATCTTTTGCTGGAAGTGCTGTAATTGGCGATTGGCAAGATTTTGATGCAAGAGCAGAATATTCTCTTTCAATCAATGGTGATGAAATTCAGAGAGGCTCACTTATGCAAATGAGTTGGACTCCTAGAGAATTGATTGACAAACTGTCATCCTGGGCTCCAATCAAAGAAGGTGACGTATTGTTCACCGGGACACCTGCAGGCGTTGGGCCTTTAGTGGCGGGAGATGAGGTTACAGCCTCTCTATACATCGATGACGTGTGTATAAACCAACAGTCGGCTGAATGTGTGTGATGCATACCCTTCAAATATGAACGGCTGGTCGCCGAGTCGCTGGAGATAACAAACATGGGACAGTGGCACGGAATCTCACGTCGCAAGTCAACAGGTGGACGTCGCGTTCTTTCTCGTGGAAAGCGCAGTACTGAAATCTCATCAGAGAAGCAATTTGCTCTTATTGGGGAACCAAAGCGCAAAATCTACCGTAAGACCGGTGGAAACACTCTGGTCCGAATTCTTTCAGATAACCGTTGCACGGTCAACGAAAAGGGCGGTAAGTCTTCAATCGTAACTATCACAAATGTCATCAAGAATGATGCAAATCCAAACTACATTCGTCGAAACATCCTGACCAAGGGTGCAGTCGTAGAGACCGATAAGGGACATGTCAAAATCACCTCTCGTCCAGGACACGATGGTGTTCTGAACGGTGTTGTTCTTTGAGTGGGTTCAAAACCAACCGCCCTCTGAGGGGTTGACATGGACCACAACCAAGACCGCATTGCAGTCTGGCCTGGCTACTTTGACGCCAAGTCAAGTCGTCGTAGCGGTAGGCGTGTTCCAAGAGATTCAAGTGTTCTAAAACCAGACCTTGAAGGGCTCTTTATTGCATCACGAGCACTTGGTCTTCGTAAGGTTAAGCGTGAAGAGAAAATTTCCCACCCTAGCCGCCCCCATGGCAAGGAAGGGCGCTTATGGGTTTCAAAGCGCGGTGCAGAGGAATCGATTGGGGCCGCAACTAAAGAAGAAATTTTACAATTAATTGGTGGCCAATGGCGCCAAATGCAAAAAGATCAACGCTCTAATGAGAAAGAAGCCCAAAAGCGCGGCCCAAGTGTTGGAGATAAGCGTGCACGTTCTCAAAGAAAGGGCACGAACAAAGCGATGGCAGTTCAAGCACGTGCGCGACGCAGTCAGAAAAACAAGCGTCGCCGTTGAATAATTGTCGAATTAATTAGGATAAAGCGTTTCAGTGGTTCATGGCTAAATGTCGTTCACGGGATGCAATTCTTTCCTACTTATCCACATTCAATGTGAAAAGTAGAGATACAGTCAACACACAGGAAATTGTG
>JABIGM010000016.1 GCA_018650165.1 Methanobacteriota archaeon | reverse complement strand
TCTGATGACGACGACGACGATTCTGATGGTATTGACGTTGGAGATTGGGTTGGAATCGAGATTGATGGTGAAGAATTCTTTGGTGAAATTATTGAATTCGATGATGAAGAGAATACAGTCACTATTGAAACAGAAGATGAAGAGGAAGTAACTGGCGACCAAGATGACATGTTCCTCGATGACGAGGATGAAGACGACGAGTGATTATATGACCGACCAACTTGATGCTCTTGTTGGTAAGGAGTCATGTCCTGTGTGCGGTACTATTTCTGACAAAGGTACGATTCGGTGCCCCGAATGTGGAACTTTTCACTCTGGTGCACACCTAGAGGAACGTGCGGCTCCAACACCGGAAGAACGGAACCGTTCGAGAAATATTGATCCAGTAGATTACTCAATTAACCCAGGTTCAGCTATTGCCGATGAAGAGTTTGAAGGAGATGAAAGTTCAGTAAAGGATTGGAGCGGTGGTTCAACCGATTTCTCATTTGTGGATGAAAACCCTGTCACGATCAAGGAACAAAATATTCCCGAATCTGAAGAAGTAGTAAAAGATTGATTTAATGCTAAACGTTAATTAAAAGCGTAATAATCTAAAATCATAGCTGTAAATGCTAGGTGGGCTCGGCCAGAATTGAACTGGCGATCTTTGCCATGTCAAGGCAACGTCATAACCCCTAGACCACGAGCCCTAGCAACTTGGCCACTGTGATGGCATATATATCCGAATCGGTAAACGATATCAAGATACAATCTTTGAAATTTTACCAGTGCACCCTTCTTGCGAACAAACGCCTCCGCATCTGGTGCGACCGTTACTCATTACAATCATTTTCCCATCCTTGATTGGACCATAGGTCTTGCACTTCAAACAAAATCCGCTAACTTCAGACATGAGCAACAAAAGTCCCTACAGATTCGCTCTAATGAATCCTATGATTGCAAAGTCAAAGAATTTGATTTTTTTAGCAAAAACCCCCCTCTTCAAAGGGGTAAATTCTATTTCTTTGAAAAAAACTACTCTAATCAGACTACTGCGAGGCATTAGACACATGCTTGTGAAAAACCGTGTCGCATAATGTATGTTATGCGACAACTAGGGGCTCTCCAAATCTATGTTTTCAGAGTTCAATGCGAAAATACCCACTAGAGGTGGCCCTCCAAGTAAGGATTCGATTCCACCATCCCTCGAATCGAGCTCTTCTGAAACTCTTTTGGCACTTCTTCGCCAAGAATCTTCATCATCATATATCGCCTGTAGCAGAAACATAGGTTGGCCATCAATCGATCTCGAAACCCAGGCTCGAACGCAGCCTTCTGTCCGCCGGCGCATTTCTTGCCTTGCTTCAAGCATCCTCTCTAGTCTAACATCAACACCCTTGCGTGCTGAGCATACAACCGTTTCAAGCCAATAGGTATTTTTTGATTTCATACTAATCCTCTTCTAATTAGACATTAATGAAAAATCAATTCTCCTTCTAAGATTGTTAAAGCGAATGGAGAATGACCGGGTTGCAAACACCAAGCTTGCCAGTGTGGCCCATCAATAATATTGAGATTTGCAATACCACCTTCCCTGATCTGCCCATGAACCAACCCTGAGGGGTGTGGGGTGGTTAATGCTGAATTTCTAGTACATGCTGCTAGAGCAGTAATTGGTGATATATCATTGCGCTGGACTAATATTGATGCGAGGAAGGGGAGACTGAGTGTGCGACAATTTGGATTGAAGTCTGATGCGAATGACCATGCCCAATTATGTTCTAAACAATGAGAAAATGGAGGATAATCATCACCCATTGCATAGGGCGTACCCGGTAAGAATCCAGTATTCACTTCCGAATCATGCATCGCTGCTCTCGAATCATCATTCGTGTAGTGAGCATGGTCAGCAGTTACTACTTTCAGTTCAGATGCGAGTTCCCCTCCACCTCCATCTACGAACTCATCGATGTGCATTCTTAGGTCAAGTCCACCTTTGCGGCTAGCCTTCAGAATATCTTCACTTTGTTCTAATGAAAACCATCCCGGTTCACAAAAAATATCGGCACTACGGGCAATGCCTTGTTCGATTACTGCAGGGAGTTGTTCAGACAAAATCTCCTCTGCATAAGAATCGATACTACCTCCAATAGGGGAAGCATGAGCTCCCATCCATGTCAAGTCAAGTGAAGGTAAACGCTCAACTGCGCTCAAGCCTTCTGCAATCTCAAGTAAACGTAATTCTGATTCGGTATCTAAACCATATCCCGATTTCGCCTCAAGATGTGTAGTTCCATTGCGTAAAGATTCTCGCATCCTTTCGATTCCATGGTGGGCTAATTCCGATTTTGTGGCCCCGCGCGTTGGCGCCACAGTAGCGCCAATTCCACCACCCAATTCGCTGATTTGGGAATAGGTCAAGCCCTGTTGTTTCCATGAAACCTCACGGCTTCTATCGCCGGTCCAGAGTAAGTGTGTATGTGAATCAACGAGCCCAGGGATTACGGCTTTTCCCTCCAAATCCAATACCTCGGCTTGCGTGTATTCTTCCTGCAATTCTTTGGAGGGCGCTATTTTTATGATTGTGTGATCTTCAATTAATATTCCAAGACCAGGCTCAGCAACATACTGACTTTCATCAATAATTTTTCCAACAATCGGACCTTCACCAGCAAGGTGAACCAGGGGCCCGACATTGGTTAGAAGTCGCTGCATATGTCACAGGGAGTATGGAACCGTTAGATAGTATATCCTACAGCCAGATGACATGGCTGATGGTTGGATACTCGGTATTGAATCCACTGCACATACACTTTCATTCGGGTTAGTAGATGCCACCGGTAGCCCTCGACCCTCATGCACCGACACATTGCGCCCTACCGAAGGTGGTATCCATCCACGCGAGGCTGCCGACCATCATGTGGAGGTTTCTTCACATCTATTGAAAAAATTGCTTGCTGATAATAATTTAAAACCGTCTGAGATTGGTGCAGTTTCTTATTCACAAGGCCCGGGAATGGGCGCGTGCTTGCGAACCGGTGCGGCAGCAGCTAGGTCCATTTCTACTTACTTAGGAGTCCCTTTAGTCGGGGTAAACCACTGTGTAGCCCATATTGAAATCGGACGGGAACAATGTGGTTGCAAGGACCCAATTTTACTCTATGTTAGTGGTGGTAATACCCAGGTCATTGCCAGATTAGATGGTCGGTACCGAGTTCTTGGCGAGACATTAGACATAGGAATAGGGAATATGCTGGATAAGTTTGCTAGAAACCATGGCATCCCTTTTCCAGGTGGGCCTGTAATCGAAAAGCATGCTCTTGAATGGCTGGAAAATAATCCAAACTCCTCATTACAGGGTTTGGAATTACCCTATGCGGTTCACGGGATGGATCTTGCATTCTCCGGACTAATGAGTGCTGCTAACAAACTTGTAAGTGAAGGAAAGCCATTTGCCGCTGTGTGTTGGAGTTTGCAAGAACACGCATTCGCTGCATGCGTTGAGGTTGCAGAGCGCGCATTAGCGCATACTGGAAAGGCCGAGATTCTACTTGGTGGCGGTGTGGCATGCAACCAAAGATTACGTGATATGTCAGCACTAATGTGTGAGGAAAGAATGGCTGAAAGTTTCTGCCCGCCACGAATGTACTGCATCGATAATGGAACAATGATTGCTCGGCTTGGTTGGCTAGAAATTGGATATGGGCGTACCACAACCTTGGCAAGTTCTGGAATCGACCAAGAAATGCGAACTGACCAAACACCTGTTGTGTGGCCCTAAATAGGATGCCAAGGGTTATGAGAGGCCGATAAGCCGCAACAATATGAACGGGCGAAGGCGCAAGGATGAGCCATTCAATCCTTTTGCACCAAATGCAAGCCAGAAAGCTCGTGACCGCAAGGAGCGAAACCCCCGTCCTGCACAGCGCCCACGCACTACTGAGGCAACTAAGCCTTCAGCAGATTTAGCCGCTAAACAGAAGGCTGCTATGGAGGCACTGCGCCTGCGAAAAGAGGCAGAAGAGAAGAAAAAGCTGAAACCTGCTGAAAAACCTCCAACGCACAAGCCATCTCCACAACCCAAACCTGCTCCCACAGCAGCAATCAAAAAACCTGATAGTAGAGAGGATAGACTAGCCTCACTACGAGCAAAGTCTGCTGCTACTGCTAAATTTGCTAAAGAGGCACAAGATGCTAAAAATCTAGGGGCCACCGAGGAAATTGTTTCCACAGAAGTCTCAGAAATTGAAGTTGTCGCGGATGTAGTGACACCAGAAATCGTAGAATCAAATGTGACCGAGGTTCAGCAGGCTGTTGCTATTGGTTCAGCCAATGTCTTCAAGACCATTACAACTGAAATTAAACTTAAGGAAACAAGAAACAAAAGGCGTCGCCATGGAGATAAGAAAGGAGGCGGACGCCAACCTCAATCACGTAAATTAGATAGAAGAAAATATCTCGAGTACAAGTACATCGCGAGGGACCTTCTTGATAATGAAGCAATTAGTGAGGAACACCGATCTAATATCTTGGGACAAATTTGGGCTAAAGGTGAACGCATTGGTGTTGCAGATGCTATTGAGTTCATCAGCCAAAAGGAAGCGGAACTGATTATCCCAAGCGATGTTGCAGATGAATTCAGAAAGATAGTGAAAAGATATACAACAAAGAGATGATTAAGATGTCAACAATTGAAGATAACAAAGTAGTGAGCGTACACTATACTGGTACTCTACCAGATAGTGGAGAAATTTTCGATTCTAGTGAAGGTAGAGATCCTCTAACCTTCCTTGTGGGTCACAAGCAGATGATACCGGGATTCGAAAGAGAATTAATGGGTTCTAAAGTTGGAGATAAAGTAGAATTTACCTTAACTTCTGATGACGCATATGGTGAATATAACCCCGATGCGATCCAGCAAGTTCCTAAAGAAATGTTTGGAGAAATCACTCCAGAAGTCGGAATGACTCTAGAAAGTGACATGGGACCATTCAGAGTTACTATTGTAGAAGATGAAAATGTAACTGTAGATTTTAATCATGCATTAGCTGGTAAGTCATTAACATTCAATGTTGAAATTGTTGAGATGAGGGATGCTTCAGAAGAAGAAATCACCCATGGACATGCTCATGGACCCGGCGGGCATCACCACTGATGGAGACTACATAGATGGAAGGCCAGCGGAGGAATGACTGGCGGACACTCGGTGGAATCGAGGTTCCCAAAATAGCAGGTCCTGATGAATCAGGCAAACCTCCTTACACCCGTGGAATTCATGATACAATGTATCGTTCACGATTGTGGACAATGCGTCAATATGCAGGATTTAGTAGTGCTGAGGCTACCAATGAACGATTCAAACTTCTTCTCGAAAGAGGGCAGAAAGGATTGTCGGTTGCTTTTGACTTACCAACTCAATTAGGCCTCGATGCGGATGATGAAATGAGTGAAGGCGAAGTTGGCAGAGTCGGAGTTTCAATATCATGTCTTGACGATATGCGCATTCTACTTTCCGAAATACCACTAGACAAGGTTTCAACATCAATGACCATAAATGCACCTGCAATGATTTTGCTCGCCATGTATGTGGCAGTTGCAGAGGAAAATGGTGTTAGTCAATCACAGGTCCGAGGTACTATCCAAAATGATATTTTGAAAGAGTATATCGCCCGTGGGACACATATATTCCCCCCCGAATCTTCAATGAGATTGATAACAGATATTTTCGAGCATTGCGCTACTGAAATTCCGGCATGGAATACGATTTCCATTTCAGGATATCATATCCGTGAGGCTGGTTCCACAGCAGTACAGGAAGTGGCATTCACTATTGCAAATGCCCTTGCATATGTGGAAGCAGCCATCAAAAAAGGATTGGACATCGATACATTTGGCCCAAGAATATCGTTTTTCTTTAATTGCCATAATGACTTTTTTGAAGAGGCAAGTAAATTTAGAGCCGCAAGAAAACTTTGGTATGATTTGATTACTGAAAGATACTCACCAAAAAATCCTAAGAGTGCGATGCTTAGATTCCATACCCAGGTTGCTGGTGTTTCATTAACTGCACAACAACCATTGAATAATATTTCAAGAGTTACGATTCAAGCTCTAGCCGCAGTATGTGGAGGTACGCAAAGTCTCCACACTAATTCATATGACGAAGCACTTGGATTGCCAACTGAAGAAAGTGCGACAGTCGCATTAAGAACACAACAAATTATTGCAGAAGAGAGCGGGGCTGCTAGCGTTGTCGACCCACTTGGGGGCTCGCATCTTGTCGAAATGCTAACAACAGAGATCTATGATGCCGCTAGGGCTAAGATTACTGAGATTGAAGAGATGGGTGGCGCACTGAAAGCTATCGAAGCAGGATTCCAGCAACGTGAAATCCATGAAGCTGCTTGGAATCATTTAATGCAAGTCGAATCTGGGGATAGAAAAATTGTTGGTGTTAACCATGGCGTTCTAGAAGAAGAAAAGATGCCACCCGTTCTGAAACCAGATTCTGAATTAGGCTCAAGGCAGCGTAAGAAATTGAGTGCACTTAGGAGTGCACGTGATTCTGAATCAGTAGAACTAGCATTACAAAATATTAGAGAAGGCGCTGCTGGTGATTCAAATTTATTCCCACTCGTTATTGCTGCACTGAAGCAAGATTGTACCCTCGGCGAAATTGTTTCAGCAATGAAAGATGTTTTTGGAACATGGATGGCACCCAGTGGGTTTTAGGTGAAAAAATGAAAATATATCTTGACCATATTGGTATTGCGTGTAATTCTCTAGAGAATGCATCACATTTCTGGAGATTGATTGGTCTACATGAAGGTGAAGATGAAATCGTTGCTGAGCAGGGTGTAACGACACGGTTTTTTGCTACAAGCGAAGATGATTCACATACCCCTATGGTTGAACTTCTTGAACCAATAGCAGAAGATACACCTATTGGGAAATTCTTGTCAAAACGTGGCCCAGGTGTTCAGCAAGTATGTTTCAGAGTAGAAAACTTGGATGCAATGATTCAGTATCTCGTAACCAATGGAATACAAATGATTGATACAGAGCCAAGAACTGGAGCAAATAATTCACTAATAGCATTCGTTCACCCAAAAAGTACAGGTGGGGTTCTCGTTGAACTCACTCAACGATAATTGAATACAAAGCACTGATAGGTAACTTCGGGTTACATGAAATGATGCGAACCTGTCTAGACCGATTACTAGCACAGCCCATGTTGACTGGCCCAATGGCCCATGATGAATATACCTTCATAGCGGCCAGGCTTGAGCAGTGTCGACACGACAACATCATTTCGAATGATGCATATCTCGACGCAGGAGTAATACAAGGGGCACTGGGAATGATTGCCAATCATATCGATATGGGAGTTCCACAAAAGGAAATCCACTTGCTACTACGACAGCAAATAGATAGAGCTGAAAGACTTGAACAAAAGCATCCAGGCTTGGACAATGCTGTTGAATCAGGACGATGACAGAGTGTCATGAGCGGACCGCTTCTGACACTCGATGGAGTCGCGAAAAGTTTTGGAGAAGTTGATGCTCTTACCCGTGTAGATTTAGAGATAAATCCTGGGCAAGTAATCGGTCTTGTTGGTGGCAACGGAGCAGGCAAAACAACTCTATTGCGGTTGATGGCTGGAGTGATGGAGCCGTCTAGTGGAACAATCTTATTTGGAGACAAGCAGGTCTCTACAATGCGTAAAAAATTAGGCGTTGTACCCGAGTCAACTGGCCTTTATTCAAGACTAACTGCTTGGGAAAACATTCGATATCATTCTCGAATGTATGGTATTTCTGATGATGTTGCATGGGACCGTGTCTCACATTTTGCAGAACGACTTGACATTACCGATTCACTCTCACGCCACACCAAAGGTTTCAGCCGTGGTATGCGACAAAAAACCGCTTTACTTCGCGCACTAGCACATGGGCCTGATATTTTGTTACTAGACGAACCTACTGCTGGACTTGATGTTACTAGTGCTCGAACTGTAAGAACCTTGGTTGGACAACTAAGGGATGAGGGGGGGACTGTGATTTACAGTACACACCATTTAGCAGAGGCTCAACAAGTGTGTGATCGCATAATTATCGTGCATAATGGTACAATTCGAGCAGATGGTTCACCATCAGTTCTGCTTGAGCTAACTGGTGAGAGTTCACTTGAGGATGCGTATGTATCACTTACATCCGATAAAGCTAGATTGCGCAACGAAGACAATGAAAAGGAAGGAAAGATTTCCAAATGGTGGCGACGATTCTTGACGGGCAGAACCCCAGAGTTACGTGAGGTGTCAGAAGATGAGTAATTCGTGGAGATTTGTTACCACCATTGCTAAAAAAGAGATTATTGAGTTTGTCAGGGATTGGAGAACTCTTCTGGCATTAATTGTAATACCTCTACTTATTTTCCCAGCGTTATTCATTGCATTGCCACTTCTGTTAGAATCAGAAGCCGCTGAATTAGATGCCTTAGAATTAGAAATTGTTTGGCAAGGCGCAATCAACGAAGATTTACAATTGGCTTTTAATGAATCACAACTGGCGGTTAGTTATGAACAATTACCAACCGAAATAAGTAACCTTTCAGACTTAGGAACAGACATTGATAGACTCAGAGAACAGGATACAAATGCGATTTTTAGGCTAGTGCAAAATGATTCTGAGTGGGATTTTGCAATATTGCATCTATCGACTAGCGAAGCATCTACAGAAGCAAAATCAAGGATATTACTTGCGATATACTCGTGGGAAAGTGACGTTATCAATGGTACATTAGTGGAGGCCGGACTAGATCCAGAGAGCACTCTAGACCCAGTGAAGTGGGATGGTGAAGTATCAAGTTCTGATGCGGCAACAAAAGGTGAACAGGCAGGACTAGTGCTGTCGCTCTTCATTCCTATGGTAATCGCAATTTGGACGGCTTCAAGTGCCATACAACCGTCAATTGACATGACTGCTGGTGAAAGAGAGCGAGGAACTCTTGAAGCGTTACTGTGCCTTCCCTGCTCAAGAATGCAACTACTGGCTGGCAAATGGTTAGCTGTTGCTACAATAACTAGTACTGGTGTAGTTTTACAAATTAGTGGGTTATTATTTGCTATAACCTTCCTTGCATCTACATCCATAATTGGAATACCTACTATATCTGCTAGCAGTGCATTACTTTTGATAAGTGCAGTTGCCATTTTTGCGATTATGGTAGTGGCCTTTGAACTTGCAATTGCAATGAAAGCGCATAGTGTCAAAGAGGCAGGATCGTTATTAGGACCGGCGATATTGTTCATAATATTCCCCGCTTTATTTACTCAAGTAATCAATCTTGATGGAATCGAATCATGGTGGTTTGCCATTCCTCTGGTTAACATACTGCTGGCAATGCGAGAGTTATTGCTGGATAGAGTAATCATTGAACATGTACTGGTCTGGCTATTATCAAGCATATTCTATGCTGGGCTTGCAGCATGGTACGCTGCCAAACAATTCAAGCGCGAAGATTTAGTTGCTTCTATATCATAAGCAGTATTCCCTAGATAATACTCTAGTAATAGCATACGAATATTCATATGCTAATTACTGCACGCCTAAACATGCCTAAGGTTAGTTTGGATATGCCTGCCCAGTTGCTAGAAGATCTGCGTACGCATGTCGGCGATGATGGAAAATTTGTTTCGGTTGCAGATGCAATTCGCACTGCATGCAGGAAAATGCTTGATCAATTGGATGTAATTGATGCTCGCCATGGGCGCCTGGGGGAATTAGAATGACGACTAGAGAAGAGGCAATGAATGCCGTTAAGGTGCTGTTAGAGTATATTGAGGACTCTACTGGAAGAGAAGGATTGCTAGATACGCCTACTAGAGTCGTAAATTCTTTTGATGAAATTTATGCTGGATACAATATGGATGCAAAGGAGGTTCTTTCATCAACTTTCAATGGTGAAGGCTATGATGGTATTGTTCTACTGCGCGATATTGAATTCCATTCGACATGTGAACATCACTTGCAGCCGTTCCGTGGAAGGGCACATGTGGCATACATTCCAACAGACAGAATTGTTGGGATTAGCAAATTAGCGCGAATTGTTGAATTACATGCAAGGCGTTTACAAAACCAAGAGAGAATTACCAAAGGTGTTGCAGATGACCTTGAACAGCATCTAAACCCACTTGGAGCGGCTGTAATAATTGAAGCAGCCCATGGTTGTATGCAATGTAGGGGTATCTCAAAGCAAAATGCAGTTATGACTACCAGTGCAATGCGTGGAGCATTCTTTGGAATCAGTGAAGCTAGAACTGAATTGATGCAATTAATCCAAAGCCGGCCACTATCAAACTGAGGCGATATTATGGCATCATACCCGATAGTAGAAATCTTCCATTCCGTACAGGGTGAAGCATTTCATTCAGGTACACCGCATGTATTCATTAGATTTGGAAATTGTAATCTTATGTGTGAATGGTGCGATACTGATTTTCTGAAATTTGTAGAAATGGAACTTGTGGACATCGTTTCGCAAGTTCTCAAATTTAATTGTAATCGGGTCATATTTACCGGTGGTGAGCCATGTCTTCAAGATTTGACGACCATTGGTAAGGCTCTGAAGGAGCACGGAATACACTTGTCGATTGAAACAAATGGTACAATGACCGTCCCTGAAATTATTGACTGGGTTTGCGTTTCTCCTAAAGACCAAGTTTACCCTAATGTGTCCATCAAGCAGCGTATTGGTGACGAATTGAAAGTTGTTTATTGCGGTCAAGACCTCTCGATGTATGATGACTTGAAGAAGGGTTTCACGCACCATTTTATCCAACCCTGCTATATCGAAAGTGATTCGATCGAGAAAAATGGACGCAATTTTGCCCAGGTTGAAAATTTGGTTAAATCTACTACTGGATGGCGACTTTCACTACAAACTCACAAATGGATGGGTGTTGACTAATGCGGGCAGTGATGGCACTTAGTGGTGGAATGGATTCAACAGGCTTGCTAATTCGTTTGCTTGCAGACGGATACAATGTTAGTTGTATTTCATATGAGTATGGCCAAAAACACAATATCGAATTGGCTAGGGCAAAGTCAAATATTGAGTATTTGATGAAAAATGGAATAGAGGTTGAGCACCATATTGTGGATATTTCGTCCGCAATGGGCTTATTTCATTCCGCACTAACGAGTCCTGACATTGAAGTTCCGCAAGGACACTATGAAGAAGAGCAAATGAAAGCAACCGTTGTTCCTAACCGAAATGCAATATTCGCTTCAATAGTATACGGATATGCTCTATCTGTAGCTCTAAGGGAAGAAACTGACGTTGTAATCGCACTAGGGGTACATTCGGGAGATCACGCAATATATCCAGACTGCCGTCCCGAATTTTATGAATCACTTTCTGATGCCTTTGCCATTGGAAACTGGGATAGTGAGAAAGTTTCATTTCATCTACCCTATATCGATGGAGACAAGGAATCAATCCTACGGGATGCATTGGTAGCCTGTCAAAAAAATAATCTCGACTTCGACACTGTTTTTGCAAACACAATTACCTCTTACAACCCCGACAGTGACGGGAACTCTAGTGGAACGAGTGGTGCCGATGTTGAACGGATCCTCGCTTTCCATGCAATAGGAAGAAAAGACCCTATCGCTTATGTCACTTCATGGGAACATGTCCTGAATGCCGCACTTAAGTCACAATTACGCTACCAAGTAATGAAAGAAAATGGTACTGAGCGAGCATATTCGGGCGAGTATGACAAACATTTTGAGAGTGGGGAATACAAATGCGCAGACTGTGGAAGAAAACTATTTTCTTCAAGCGATAAATTTGATTCAGGTTGTGGCTGGCCAGCATTTAGTTCCGAAATTCCAGATGCAGAAATTTTGCAACTTAAGGACACTAGTTTTGGAATGACTAGAATCGAAGTCCGGTGTTCTCATTGTGATTCACATTTAGGACACTTATTCCATGAAAGTACAGGGCCTAGATACTGTATAAATTCAATCTGTCTAGAATTTGAAGGTGAATAAAATGGTTACAATAATCCGAAGATACGTAGAAACTGATACTGGACACCGTGTTCCAAATCATAAATCTAAATGCAGACATATGCATGGACATCGTTACCGCTTTGAAGCTGAAATTGAAGGTGATGTCGTAGATGTCGAAGGTGTTTCAGAGCAAGGTATGCTTATTGATTTCTCAGATGTTTCTCAAATTCTAAATGAATATATCCATGACATCATTGACCATGCCTTTGTGGTTTATGATAAAGATGAAGTCCTACTTGAAATGTTCAAATTACTCCCCCCAGGACATAGAATCGTAAAAGTACCCTTTATCCCAACTGCTGAAAATCTGGCAAAGTGGGCCTTTGAGCAAGTTTCCCCGCACATAAAAACAGCATATGGTAACAAATTGCGCCTAACTGCAATGCATGTTAGGGAGACTCCGAAGTCGTGGGCTTGTTGGAAGGAGTAACTCGCTTTCTCCTTTTGCGCATCCAATCATCATCACCATTGACTTTTTGTAATGCAGTAGTTGCTTGCACCAGAGATCCAATCATCCTCTCGGCCTCAGAATCAATAGGAAGACCTCTCATGACCACACGGTCGTAAACATCACCAATTAATTCCTTTTTTTCGCTGTCTAGGGAATGAGCAAACTCATTTATTGCTTGCTTCAAAATCTGACGGATTTTTGGTGTCATCGCACGTTTCTTTTCAACGCCAATTATGGAAGTTCCATGAAGAATTCTGTCTCGGTGTAACTCGTATACACAATGGCCAACAGCCTGTGAAAGATTTGCTATCGGGTAACCCTCCCATGTGGGAAGCGTTAACAAAATATCACACATCTCCAATTCGTCAGTTGAAAGTCCCATGCCCTCTTCACCAAATACCAAAGCAACATTACCTTCCAGAGTTCTTATGCGTTCAGCAAATTCCCAAGGCAAAACAAAATGACGTTTGAGTACTTTCGAACCAATTTCTCTTTTCCCGCTTGTACCAACAACCAGTGATGCGTTTGAAATTGCATCACTTAATGATGAAAACACCTTGGCATTTTGAAGGATATGACCCGAATGTTTAGCACGGTTACGTGCTTCTTCATCATCGACAGCACATTGTGGGTTGACCAAGGATAGTCGCGTAAAACCATGGTTGAGCATTGCACGGCAAACCGCACCCAAATTACCAGGGTGGGTGATTCCCACTAAGACAATGTCTAGTTGGTAATTTGATTTGGGCAGAGGTACATCGAGTCTATCTCCCATTTACATGACCTCCGCAATCCAGCGTGGGTCACATGGAGCGTACAGGAAAAATACCGCTTCTTCGTCATTTTCTCGGTCTGGCATTACAATCGAATGCTTGCGGAAATTATGGTTAGAGCGTAGATGCTCTAGAAGGATTAGCAATTCTTCTTTGCTACCGTGGAGACTGACTGGAGTTCGGTCCCAGGCGACTCTAATCGCCATCAACAAACCTCAGTCGGTTCGACGCTGGCGGTACCTAGTGACGTATCCAGCAATCCAGTTTCGTAACTTCTTTGAATCAACATCAGTTAATTCGTCAACTACTTTTTTGTTATGATCGAAATCATTTGTGAATTTCTCACCGTGCTCTTCGCATAGAATAATTGCACGCAGCTTGATAAATGTTGGACGAATATTTCCCATTTTCACTCCTCCATTAATTTTACTTCAATTGGTATGTCTGGCTCGTCGTGACGAGTGATTTGAAGGCGTATTTTGCGAGGGGGGTTTTCAATACCGCGTTCCCAGATTTTTTCATTGACTGCAGGATCAATCCAAACTTCTTCATCTTCAGTGACCTTCAGATGCTTAACTACCTGGTTCTTGATAATTTGAACTGCTCTAGGTGCTCTCTTGTACCTAGTAATGTTCCATGCATTCCTTAAAGGAACTACTAATTCGCTAACTGCTCCACGTGCCATTCATAATCACCTCTGTAATTTACTGCGTCTCCAATGGTGACGCTTTGGATGAGAAACGGTATTACGCGCGGTCTTGAGCATGACCCAAACAGGTACACGTCGGTTTTGTTTACCCACCTTCATTAGGCGGATTTTCTTTGCGGCCGGCTTATTACGTGACATCATTTTCACCTCAGATTCTACGGATGCTTGTCTCTCGGCGGCCTTCTGAAAGTCCAGCGAGGATTCGCTTGAGTTGTTGGTCATTGACTGGAGTTGAAATACGCTGTTCATTTGCAAGTGTAGCAAGATGGGTTTTAACTCTAGTTGTTAATTCAGGATTAACCAAATTGAGGCTCGCTAAACGAGAGCGGGCTTCGGGAGTAAGAATTGTTTTCATCGACTTATCGAGTTCTGCGACTGCAGAAGCTTGAGTTTGCTGTTCGATTTCAGCATCAGCCTGGGCTGCAGCTTGCTCTTCCAACTGACTTTGAATCTGAGCCATACGCTGAGCACGTAGATTGGCCAATTCATCATCAGCGGCGAGAGTCATAGTAGCCACATCCATCCCATCCAGTTTCAGTACTTTGCTAGACCTGGATATGCTGCCTCGGCCTGCCCACGGATCGAGTGGGCGACTTCATCCAGAACCTTGTGACCCGCAGGAGTAAGGACTCTTCCAGGGTACAACTTTTGGTCACCAGAGACTGACTGAACTGTCTTGCTAGACTTCATTTCAATCAATCCAGCCTCAGTCATCTGCTGAAGGGCTGTGCGAATAATGTGGCGGCTACCCATTGCTGGAGTATGTGGATGTGCACCGTTGTCTTTCTTCCCACCATATGCCTGGGCCAACGAATTTACTCCGATTGGACCTTCACGGGCAACTTTTCGAAGAATTGCTGCGCAACGCAGTTCCCACCAATTCGACTGAGATGGAGGGCGTTCACGGTGGATTCCAGTTTTCACATAAGCAGCCCACTCAGGACGTGAAATACCATCCATGTCGGACAACTTATCAGCAAGAGCTGGATTCAATAGGTCAGCAGGGACATCGTAAAACGTCGTCATCGTAGCACCAAGCAAACTGCCGACCTAACTCCCCTATATCAAAGGCACTGTTACAGCACCCTTCAGCATCACTTCAGAAGAGGGTACTGCGGGGCTAGTTCAGCAGGGTTCATGAAGGGCTCCCTTCTGGCCGTAATCATGCGTAAGGCATTGGCCCAAAATCCGAATCTTTTACGCACCCTAATGGGGATGGGGTTAACCCTGATTTTTTTGCTTGCCTATGCAGTATATGGAGCAACGATTGATACTGAGTACTTCATTTATAAATCTGAATCCAATGAAACCCAAGTTAGTCTTGATACGCCAGAACACTATTTTGATGAAGATTCAAACAGTACAACTTGGACTTGGGATGCAGCCATGAATGGTGTGAATTTGACTTGGATAAATGTTACTGCAAGTTCACTTTCTGAGGGTGCGACGCTATCAGTGTCAAATGCAGCGGGAATCTATAGCCACCCCGATTTGGGTGATGTGACTGCGGAAGAATTTTCATGCATGGTTTCCTGTGTTCAAAAGAACCTCCATACAGTGGTTTCGGAAGATGGAAATGCCGAGATTATTTCCCTTACAGATCCTAACCCTGCCCTCCGGGGCACCGGTACTGTTTATGCAGATTCGATTGGTGAAGCACGGGATAAGGCAAAGGGATTAATCGAAACAGAATTTGAGCCAGCAGTTGTTCGAATTACAGTAACTGAAAATGGAAACCGAACTGTTAGTCCATCCATAAAAGTAGATCAGGTTAATGAAAATCTTTCAGAGATTAAACCATTTGAAATCGATACCGCAACTGAATTTGTATGGGCATTAGCCGCAGTTATTGGATGCTTTAGTTTGGTATTGATTCCATCTTTTACTGTTTACTTCGCAGCAAGAGCCAAGCAAAAGAAAGTTGAGATGCGGCTTGAAGCAGCGAAAGATGCTCTCGAGGAAAGTTAGTTTGAAGCGAAGGTGTCATATTGCTTGAAAATCTGTCAATGTACGGGGCCCATGCGGAGAATCATATCCATTCTGCTAATCGCGTTGTTGATGCCAACACTTTTTCCCATATCCAGTGCAACGAATGGTCGTGCTGTAAATATCGACTTAGATGTAGGAGATATTTCAATTTCATACCCTGATTCCGTCAACCAAAGTTTGTACAAAATGTTTTCTTCAAACTATCCAATTACTGGATTCAACAAGCCTGCAAACCTCTATGTTACCGATGGTGTGGTTGGAGTAGAGATGAATATTAATGTCATAATTGAGAATATTGGTACAGTTCAGTCGGGATTTGTTGATGTTGGGGTTCTAGTTTTGCATAATGAATATACGCGCTTCGAATTGCTAAATACCACCAAGGCGATTAGCCCAATTGCAGGTTCATCATCCTCATCAGTCGATGTTTTATGGACCCCATACTATGCGGGAAATCATACATTACAAATTATTGTTTCAAATACAAATGGCGATGATGATTCATCTAACAATCAACAGTCGCGACACATGACTGTAGCCTACCTCTACGACAACTGCATAGATATGTCACAATGGACAAGTACCGGCGAATGGAGTGTCAATTCTGATGCATATATATCTCAATCAAATTCATTCCATGTTGGTAATGGTCAACTTTCAACTTACTCTAATTCACTGACTTCGACTTTAACCAGCCCTAGTTTCAATGTCGCTGATGACATTAATGGTCACAATGATGCAATTGGCTATTCATTCTTCTACACCGGCGGGGGTGGAAGTGGAGACCAAATGAAGGGTTATATCAAAGATGAAACTGGGAACTGGGATGAAACTTTCACTATGCAAAATGTGGTTGACAATAATTTCCAAGATGGAATAAATTGGCAAACATTTTCCGCATCATATAATGGTCGTAATTCACCTGTAATTCCGGTTGACAATTCCCATTTCCATGCAACAACACAAATACAGTTTACTTTCACTTCTGATGCAAGTTCTTCAGATATTGGATACTGGATTGATGACATAGTGATAATCTATGACCAGGCTGCTAGGAAAAGTGAATATCAGGTGAGTTTGGCGGGCGTAAATGCTCTTGGGGGTTTGCCCGGAGATTGGTCAACGACCCGGCTTGAAGTGACAAATGACGGGAATATATCTGCTCGCTACACCCCTGTCGCAAGTGGAGTTCCGGTAGGATGGACACATTATTTCTCAAACCCTAATGGAGCAAGTATTGGAACATCTGGACTTGAATTACTGCCTGGTGAATCCAGACAATTTGATCTACGGGTTTTGGTAGACGAAAATGCAAGTCAGGGCAATCTACCAGTTACAGTGAATGTAACTTCAAACCTATATCCCGATGTTGAGCATGGTGTCCAAACCGTACTGAAGGTTCTCCCAGACCGTTTACCGGATGTAATAGTTCCCGAAGATGCACCTCGATGCAGCCCTGGAACAAGTTGTAGTTTTTCTGTTGAATTACAAAATATTGGCGAGGCTACCGATGTATTTTCATTAACCCTAGCCGATAAAAATATACCAACAGGTTGGAGTATTTCTTTAGCATGGAATCAATCAACTGATGTGCTTGTTAGGGTCGATACTCCGCGGGAGATTTGGATGACTGCAAACATCCCCGAGGGAGTAGAGCCTGATGTTACTGGTGAAGTGTGGCTAACTGCCACAAGTACAAATGATTCGAGACGGAGCGATGTTGAAGCTATCGAGGTAGCTGCTGCGATGATTAGTAATGCTGAGATTGATGCTGAATCTACTAATCAGGAGATCGAATATATTGATGCTGGTCTTTCGACTGACATCACATTCCGCATTTGGAACAATGCCAGCAGAATAGATATTTTTAGACCACAAATAGGTTTCACAGATATTACAGGATGGAATGTAGAATTGCTACATTCACCAGATTTAGCAATCTCGCCAGGTTCTTCATCAGCATACACAGTAAGAGTATCTGCTCCACTAACCGCCCAAGCAAATGACAATGGTCCTACTATCTACCCAATGGCTCTTTCACTTAGATCTGGAGAAACAATCACTGGAGATGAATGGCAAGGCCTGCGCGTCAACTCGCTGTACGACCTTAAAATCGAGTTACTTGAAACACCTACAACCCTTACCCCGGGGGTTCCAATTCGCATTGGAGCAAAAGTAACAAATGACGGCAATGGACCCGCAGTTGCGGTTGTTGATTTACCGTGGTCTCCTGATTCTTGGGAGTGGTGGGCAATTATAGAGGGTGTCAATGTAACTGAGGGGATTCCTCTCTCGGTATCCTATGACCTGGATAATATCAAAATCGTCGACATATGGCTACTATTGCCCTCACTTGAAGCACCGGGAGAATTTCATGAAATTACTATTTCAGTCACGCCAGAAGGAGGCACTGATGTTAACTCAAGTGATAATTCGGTGATGTTTGAGGCAAGTACAGAAACTGTTCGACAACCCAAATTAGAGGGATATGCTGGTGAAAGTGTCGTAGAAACTAACTCAACTTTTTCATTCAATGCGACTGCATGGAACATTGGCAACGCAGCCGACACGACAATACGTGCACGTCTTGTAATTCAGACATCGACATCTACTGAGGAAGTTATTGGATTTATATCAACAGAAAATGGATTGTCAAAGGGTGCTGGCGAATGGATTAATCTTAACCTCGGGGCAACTGAATCTGTTCACTTAATTGCTGATATCATAATCTCACCTGACTGTGACCTCAACACGATTATTTCTGCCACCATCGAACTGGAAGGAGGGGCTGACGAACTTGGCCGTCCAATTTCAAAGACAATTTCAGCAGCAATAATGGTCGGAGAAAGAAGGCACGTATTACTTAGTGAAATTTCCATACCCGAAAATGAAATTGCAACAAACTCAGTTCACCTTTTGTGGATTAATTTAACCTCGACCTCAACCCAAGATGAAATATTCGATATTGAGGCCACCATTCCAAGTGGGTGGGGAATGATTTGTGATGGAAGTACAATACACATTGATTCTACCAGAATCGAAATGGACCAAGGCCATTTGACAGCACAAACACACAACATGAGATGTGAAATTATCAGAGAGTCCGGGGATTATTCCGGTGAGATTTTAGTGATGATTAACGGGAGTGATAATCGAACGAATTTCCAAATCAAAGAGAGCGTTTCATGGGCGAAGCCTGTCTTAGAGGACAGCCTATTTTCCACCACTACAATTGTTTCTGGCACGGGTGGTATTTTCATGCTAGTGATTTTGACCATCTTCCTAAGAAAGAAATCGAGGAGTGATGATTTCGATGAGTATGAAGAAGAGGAAATCCATGAACCTGTTGCTGGCCCACCTGCAACCGCTTTTGAGGGGCCACCGGTTACAACACAAGTAGAGGATAACCTAGTTACAGAGTACCAAGCCCAATTAGATGAATATAACCGTAAAATGGCAGAGTACGAAGCATGGCAGGCTGCGCAAGGTTCACAGGTAGTCGAGGGTTCGACTGGCCATGAGTGAACTGCCTGCAATATGGTTTGGTCTGCTCAGCTTAGTCGCAATATTTGGTGTTTTAACATGGATTTTAGACAACTTCACCAACAAAGTTGAACTCAAGAAAATAACTGCGATATCTGGTATAATTTCGATGCTTGCACTGCTATATATTACATTTACAACTGAGGGACTGTAATGATTGAAGGGGATTGGTCATACTTTATACCAGTGAAATTACCTGTCGAATGGGAATACAAAGGAGAGCCAGGTATCCACCCGGAAATCCATGGGATTACGGGCCGTAATGTCGTATTACTAATTGAAAAAAGATTTACCCGAATTGAAAATATATTCGCACGATTATTACGTGCCCCCAAAGTTGTCCGTCGGCCAATGCACTACACGCAATCAATGCTTTGGGAACTTATGAATGGTGATAGGAACTTCAAAGAAATTTGTGAGATAATGGCATCACTATACCACGAAGAAGTTTCACCGGTTGAGGATAGGATGAAATCATACCTTGAGGTTTTTGTAAGACTCAATGTAGCAACGGTTCTCAAGCATCGGGAAGAAGAGTAAGAATCTCTTCAGGTGGCCTACCAATCACTGCTTTCCCATCATTAACCAGTATAGGGCGCTGAAGAACTTTGGAGTTTGATTCCAGTAATTTTCGTAAATCAGTTTTGCTGTTGAGATTGAATTCGCAATCTGGATCAAGATCATTTGCCCTGATTACCCCCTCAAGTTGGACCAGTATCTCAAGGTCTTCTTGCGAAACTCCCTTTTCCAAATATCGATACTCTTCAAATTCAATATTCCGTAGTTCTAGTAATGCAAGCGCCTGTCGCGATTTCGAGCATCGGGGGTTATGGTACAAGCGCATAATTGGCCCAGAGGTTAGAGGTTATTCACAATGGCGCCCATACGAGACGAAAACCAATTGCATCACTACGTTTGTCGGCAGCGGAGAGCCCCTTCGCAGCGGAAGTAGTCGACTCTGATTCCATTAACCATGAACCCCCTTTTGTAATTCTCTTGAGTTCAACTTCACTCGAGGTCCACTCAGAAACATTGCCATGGCAATCATGAAGCCCCCACGCATTTGCCTTTTTTTGGCCGACCTCTCTTGTAGATGCGCCGGAATTACCAGCATGCCAAGCAACTTCATCTAATTCAGAATCTCTACTGGAATGAAACCACCGTGTTTCAGTTCCTGCCCTACAGGCAAATTCCCATTCATCTGCTGTTGGAAGGCGCCACAATCCCGACAAACCCATTTTATCATCAGTGTCAATTTCATTTAACTTTTCAATAAATTTTTGACAGTCGAGCCAACTAACACTTTCGATAGGGCGGAGACCAGCTGACCAACCGTCCTGGAATTTTGCCGGATTGTTACCCATTAGGGTCGTCCATTCTACCTGAGTAACCGGTCTTGCCCCAATAAAAAAAGGCTCAGTAATAGTTAGAACGCCTACAATACCTGGCTCAATTAGGACAAATGTACCGCCGTTTTCATTGCTAAATGTAGGTCGCACAACAACAACGACACACAGGAGTCGTATCAAATAAGCGGGAGCGTGAACGGACAATCCTTATCCCATATGGAGGAGCCAACGAACACGGTGACCTCCATGTCCGAGGATGAAATGACGAATTCAACCGATGCTGCGGCTGAAATTACAGACGCAATGATGTCCTCACTAGCCGATGTAGTAAAGACTACAATTACACCTTCAATCGTTGAAGAAACAATAGAAACTGAAACGCCAGTGATAGAAAATACCTCGGAAGATACAGTCGCTGAGAATCAAGACTCAACCGTCGCCGATTTGATTTCTGAAGGCGAAGCAGCACACCGTTCAGCCGACCATCAGTCCGCTCTTAAAATATTCAATAAGGCTATAGCTTTGGACCCTTCTAATTCTATGGCATGGTTCAATCGAGGTGTCCTTTTAGAAGCCGAACAAGATCCACGCGGCGCAAGACAATCTTTCGTAATATGTCTTGACTTGGACCCAAACCATGGACCTGCGCTCGCAAATTTGGCAGTGCTGCTTGATAGGCTCGGCGAAAATGATGGCGCTGTTGAAATTGCTCACCGCGCTTTGCAGTATTTCCCAGGTCATCCGCACCTTGTGAATATAATGAATAGCAACAAGGCAGCAGGTGGCGTGTTGCACACCACACCGCAAGTAATGCCCCATACTCAAGAAAAATTAGTAGACCAAAATGTTTCATTAACTAGAGACCAAGGCGGAAATGATTCCTTGAACCACGAAGGTTCACTGGCTGAAGTTGAAACTGTGTTAGAGGAATCTATTGAAGCGATGATGGTACAAGAACCAGAAACTCCTATCGAAGAAGCGATTGAGGAAGAAGCCATTGATGTTGACAATCTATGCTCTCAAGCAACTGAACTCCTCATTAACGGTGATGCAAAAGGCGCACTTGCCATACTTAAGGAGCACCTTCACGGTGTAGCAGCGCAGCATTTTGAATCTTGGAAGGTAGCAGCAGGCGCAATGGCTGCAAGTGGCTATGATGACCACGCAATTGGAGCATATACACATGCAATTGGACTAGACCAGACTAACGCTAAATGCTTCTTCAACCTTGGCGCATTACACGAAAGGAAAGAGAATTATGAAGCCGCTGGAAAATGCTTTGCTAGTGCCATTGATATTGACCCATCATACGCAAAAGCAGCTTTGCGGTTGGCCAATATCTCACAAAAAAGTGGAGATATTGAGAACCTTCTAAAATCACGCAGGGCACTTATTGACCAACAAGATGGAAAGGAAACCTTAGCCCTTCTATTGGTTGAATTGGCCGAGGGTGAGGCAAAGATTCTTGAGAATACGGCTGGCTTGCCTCCTACAATTCCAGAGGGGCCTGCACTTGCAGCAGAGGCTGTGAGTTTATGCCAGCCAAATTCGGAACTTATGGGAAGAGCACTGTCTGCTTCAGGCAACCACACAGATGCGGTTAAGTGCTGGAAATCAATGATTCAGCAAGATAAAAACAATCCCATTTTATGGACTGGCCTGGCACGCTCTCTTGAAGCAGCAGGCGATCTTACTACCGCACAACGTTGCCACGAAAAGGCTAGCCTCCTCGCAAATCCTGCGCCTGCTACGGAAGACCCACTTGATGCTTTTAGCGAAGTAGAACCGGTATCTGCCACACCTGTACAGGTAATACAAGATGAACCTGAATCTAATTTATCCGACGGAGAGAAACCCTTCGTACAGGACCCTCCTCAGAATGAAAGCGTAAATGACGCTCCTCAGCAGGTGTCTTTGCCAGAACTTTCAGCTAGACCAGAACCAGAAGTAGAGGCTCCCGAATCTCGACCTGAGGTTGACCTTGCAGCTGCTGCCCTTGAGGCCGCATCTCGAATGGAAGTGAGTACCGGTATTGACTCTAGTTCAAACGCTATTGCAAACCATGACATCGAGTGGTACAACAAAGGTGTCGGGTTGATTGAAGATAAAAAGTACAAGGAAGCACTATCTTGTTTCGACCGAGCACTTCCATCTTTTGCTGACAATGATGAAATGGTAATCCGAATCTTAAATGGTAGAGGTAATGCGCTATACTACCTCGAAGACTACCCGAAATGTGTAGAATCTTACCACAAAGCAATGGTGATCAATCCTGGCGGAGTTCAGGGTAAAACCCTGTACAATATGGGGACAGCCTATGCGGAAATGCAACGGTTTGGAGATGCCATAAAGTGTTTTGAACAGGCAATGCCAAGAGGTCTAGATAAAGACCAACAGAATCTTGCAAAGGAACAAATCCGACGTTGTAATATTTTATTAAAAGAGCAACAAAGAAAGATGGCTTGATAAAATGCTTACCGATTCTAGTGGCGAGATTATTGACCGGTTGATTGAAGGTGGTTTAGATGAAAAGTTTGCGAAAATTGTCTTGGCTCTTTGTGGTAAGCCACCCCTAAAGGCAAGTGATATTGGTAAACTTGTTTCAATTTCCCGAATGGATGCGTACAATAGCCTTCGTAAGTTGCAAGAAATGGGGCTTGTAATGGCAACTCTTGACAAGCCAATGCGATTTACAGGCATTCCTGTTGCTGATGTTTTCAAACAGATGATCAAACGCGAAGAAGCAAATGTTCGTCGGCTTCAACAGCATTTGGATGAACTAAGCAATAACGCCACTGTAATTCAATCTGATTTCTCCGGTCCGGCCGCTGAAGCATTGTTTACCGTTGTTAAAGACCGACATAATATCTATGCGACAATAGAAAATATGCTACAAGAAGCAGAAGATAATGTTTGGATGTTAATGTCTAAATGGGGTATTCTACACCTCATGCGTTCCGGAATATTAGAATCACTAACCGAAGCCCTAGAACGCGGTGTTGAAATCAGACTAGTTGCCAATTTTGATTCCAAAACAATCAGATTTTATGACCAATTAGACAAGAGAATCGAGGTTCGACACCAAGATAACCAGTCTCAAATGGGAGTGTATGTCGATGATGAAGTGGGCATCCAAATTGTTCATTCAGAATCTAACCCTACTGGACGTGGGAAAGAAGATGCGGCTCTATTGATTGAATCAAAAGATTACATGATGGCTCAAATCGAATTACTAAAAGTTCAGTGGGGGGAAGGTGTAGCATATGATTCCGCTCGCGCAAGGTTAGTTGATGGAATGATTACGGAACCATTACGTCTAACTATAGGAGAGGGTTCATTCTACCAACGCCTTCGTGGCCTGATAAGTGATGAAGAGGGCATGGGATTCACAAATGCAATAATCCGTAGACCTGATGAGCCACTCACGATGGGTATTTCAGCCGCTTCTCTAGGAGAACTTGGCGTAAATATGAATGAAATTCTACGAAGCGTCGGGCAAAGAATTGGTCGGGAGTTAGCTCTTGAACTAAGAGATGAAGTTGATGACGGAGATTTCTGGAAAAAACTCAAAATCCAGTGGGCAAACCTTGGCATGGGCGAACTTGTTATTGACAATATACCTCCAACTATTGTAACTGTCAAGGGCTCGAAAAGTTGTGATAATAACCCTCAACTTGGTACTATATTGTGCCATATGGATGAGGGGGTTTTGGAAGGCATACTAATGGAACGTCATGGGTTTGAGGCTACTGCATCCGAGCGCCTGTGCACTTCAAAAGGACAAGACCATTGTTTATTCGAAATATCAATTCAAAATACAATTGAGCACACAGGTTGATATGAGTCCACCATTTCACATTGTCATGGACTGCAACACATGTGAGACTGCCCCCTCTGTTGTCATTAACAAACCCGAGGTCGTTGAAGTCGTTTTAACAATCACTGAGAAGGCAAAGGAAATGCTTTCTTCCGCATTTGGAGATGATAGGTCACATGCACTATTGGTTGGTGTGTTGTCAGGCGGATGTTCAGGCTACATGTATGATTTACAAATAGTGGAATCGACAGAGCAGGATTGTCAAGAAATTAATCTTGATGGTTTTCGTGTTTTAGTTCCAAATGCAACTTCGCACCTCCTTGATGGTATCGAGATTGATTATGTCGATCGGATGATGGGCGGCGGTTTCAAAATCAATAACCCAAATGCCGAAAGTTCGTGTGGTTGCGGTGAATCATTCGCTTGAGTGCTGATTGTAATGGGTGTCGTAAAACTCGACTACTATGTTCTAGTTTTACGCGGTAAAGATTCGATTTCATTGGTCAACGGACTATCGACTAACAAAGTAGACGGAACGTGTACTACTGTTTTTACCACCCAAACTGCAAAAATTATCGATATGGTTGATGTGGTTGTGTCTGAAGGTTTTGTTGCCCTTATTGGGCACAACCTGTACAAGGATAATCTAGTTCAGCACATCAATAGAAAAATACTTGCACAAGATGTCACAATATCAGATGTTTCTTCTGCCAATCAAGTATATCTCGCTACAAGTGAAATCGCGGTTCCAGGTAATGTTACGATCTGTGAAACTTTTCGGGGTTGGATTATTGTGGCTCCAATAAATACTGAACTTGAAGTAACGATGACAGAAATGGAATTTGAGAACTATCGTGTCGAAAATATGATTCCAATTCAGGGAAAGGAGATAACGCCTTCAAACCATCCACTCGCATGTGGATTGGGCCATCTAGTTCATGAGGCAAAAGGATGCTACATAGGCCAGGAAATTCTTGCGCGTATGCGAAGTCGTGGGAAGCAGGGTAAGCAATTAGTACGTGTTTCAAACCCGGTTGATGATGCAACATCAATTGGAATATCTCACTCATTAGCAATACGTCTGGTAAAATGACCTGAGGCAAATCTCTAGCAATAATTTCTACTAAACAAACCTCTTGGCTTACCATAGTAAAGTGGCCAATGATGAGAGAATTTGTTTGCATTACAAAAATGTGACCGCAGATGATATTCGTTGGACATTTCTGCACGGCGCATTCCAATAACTGGGAATCATTGATAGAATGAGCATGACTCATTGCAAATATGACATGGTTATCTTGGCTGGCAAAAGGTTTGTTTAGTGGTGCAATCGTTGTTGCAGCTAGTGAAATTGCCAAAAAATCAACAATTTATGGAGCAATATTAATTTCAATACCGTTCATGAGCATAATGTCCTTGATATTGTTATACAACGATACGAAGGATGTTGAGAAGGTCGCCGATTATGCAGAGGGGATTCTTTGGCTGGTGATTCCATCTCTACTTCTGTTTTTGATTATTCCAATACTGTTACGGCGTAATTGGAGTTTTGAAGCAGCAATGGCACTCGGATTAATTGTGACCATTACGGCCTACCTAATCAGCACATATCTTGCGATTAATTATGGTCAGACAACAAACTGATGGCCTGTTTAGGTGCTCAGTGATAGGCCTCTATCCAATTAGTAACCAAGTATCTCTTTCAGTTGACCCTTGTAAAAGTTAGCGGAGCCTTGAAGCGATTCAAGTTCGTCTGCACTTAGATCTAGTTCGAAAATCTTCTCAACGCCGTTTGCACCAATAATACAAGGTACACCGATGTAAACATCTTCCAAACCGTATTGTCCCGTTAGGTGACACGAAGCAGGGATAACTCTTCGGCGGTCATTTAGCACGGCCTCTGCCATAATTGCAGCAGCAGAACCTGGCGCATAGAATGCTGAACCCCTTTCGAGTAACTTGACTATTTCTCCGCCCCCACCTGCTGTGCGGGCACTAATAGCTTCAATGCGGTCTTCCGACATCAGTTGAGTGATTGGTATTCCACCAACTGTAGTGTAACGAGGAAGAGGAACCATTGTATCGCCATGCCCGCCTAGAACCATTGGAGAAACATCTTCTTCGGCACAATTCAATTCTAATGCAATAAAGTGAGCCATACGAGCACTGTCAAGAACACCTGCTTGACCAATTACGCGATTAAGCGGGAATCCAGTTACTTTCTGCATGTGATAGGTCATCAAATCTAGTGGATTTGTAACCATAATGATGATTGCATCTGGGGCATGCTCTCTAATTCCAGTTCCAACTTGCTGGACAATTTCTGCATTCTTCCCAATCAAGTCCTCGCGGGTCATTCCTGGTTTTCGAGGGAAACCGCTGGTTACAACGATAACATCACTACCGGCGATGTCTTCGTAACTGGCAGTACCAGTTATTGTTCCGTCATAGTTCAAAACGTTACTATTTTGGCTCATATCCAGTGCCTTACCCTTGGCAAATCCTTCAAAAATGTCGAGCAATACAATATCGGCTACTTTCATTTGTGCAAGTACAAATGCACAAGTTGCTCCAACATTTCCGGCTCCAATTACTGCTATCTTTCTACGTCCGGTTGCCATATTGACCACTCCGATATGACGCCCCAGACATAGGACCTCCATAAGCATAGGCGGTGTTGTTACGAACACCGATTTGGCCGAACTCAACCGAGTCGTTCAAGAACCGGATATAGGTGGGGCCAATCAGCGAGTGCGCGCAGGTGCAATCGCGAGGTGAAAACATGAAAATTGGAGTCCTTATGGAACCCGTGGAAGAAACACGTGTTGCAATAGTGCCGGGTAGCATGAAAAAATTGATTAAATCAGGATTTGAGGTTCTTGTTGAAAGTGGATCGGGAGAGGCTGCAAATTACTTAGATTCCGACTATACTAATGCGGGTGCAACTATTTGTGATCGTGACACTGCTTTATCATGTGAAATCATTATAGCAATCCGTATTCCAGAGGTAAAAGAACTATCCAAAGGCCAAATAGTGGCCTGTGTTGCTGATCCTTTCCGTCACCCCAAAAAAGTACAGGCTTGCATAGATGGTGGGATTACTCTGATGAGTATGGATATGATTCCAAGAAGGCTGTCGCGTGCACAATCTATGGATGTGAACTCTAGCCAGGACAATTTAGCGGGATACAAATCGGTACTGTTAGGTGCCTCACATGTACCTCGTGGAATTCCAATGATGACTACATCAGCAGGGACTATAAGGCCAGCAAAGGTTGTCATTATGGGCTCTGGTGTTGCCGGTTTGCAGGCTATTGCTACTGCGAAACGTCTCGGCGCAGTTGTTTATGCATCCGATGTTCGTAAATCGGCCGCAGAACAAATCGAATCTGTTGGTGGTCGCTTTATTGAAGTCGATGGAATGGATGATTTCGAAGATGAGGCAGGGTATGCTAAACCGCTGACTCCAGAATTTATTCAGAAGGTAAATGACACTGTTTGTGAAGTTGCTAGTGATGCAGATATCATTGTAACGACTGCAAGAATTTTTGGAAGGCCTGCGCCGATTACTGTGCCAGCTTCAGCAATTGAAAATTTCAAATCAGGTGCAGTTGTTGTTGACATGAATGCTGATGTTGGCGGAAATTGTGAACTAACAAAACCAGGGGAAGTATTCACTACCGATAATGGAGTCATTATTGTTGGAACTTCTAATCTACCCGGTACGCTTGCAAATTCGGCATCAATGCTATATTCAAATAACTTGACTACTTTCATTACCAGTTTAGTTGACAAAGAAATTGGTTTCCAGATTTCTGAAACCGATGATATTCTAGTTGGTGCTCCAGAAGGTAGTGATTTCTATGTATCTGGAATGGGAGGAGTTCTTATCTGTAAAGATGGGGAACTTCATCCAAAGCAAACTCGGCTAGGAGGTGCTCTTTGATGACTCCTGAATTATTAATTGGCTCAATTACTCTTTTCGTACTATCAATTTTCCTTGGTGTCGAATTAATCACCAAGGTACCCGCCATGCTACACACTCCTTTGATGAGCGGTGCAAATGCAATTTCTGGAATCAGTGTAGTTGGCGCACTCCTCGGTGCAAATGTGGCATATGAGGGAGGAGATACTGTTGTTTCTGGAATCCTAGCCTTCGTTGCACTAGTACTTGCTATGATCAATGTAGTAGGTGGATTTGCTGTAACAAACCGCATGCTGAATATGATTGCTGGAAAGAAGAGGAGGGCTTGAAATGTTGAGTGATTGGGTTTCTTTTGGATATCTTATTTCTGCTATTCTTTTCGTTATGGGGCTTAAGAAATTAGGTCATCCTCGAACTGCTCCTAAAGGCAATCAGTACGGAATGATGGGGATGGCAGTTGCTGTTCTTACTACTGTTATTGATATGAATTATTTACCAGATGGTATTGTTGGATGGACAATTATTGGCTCAGGTCTCATAATTGGTTCACTCATTGGATATATCATGGCAGTCAAAGTCGAGATGACTGGAATGCCTGAATTAGTAGCACTGTTCAATGGATTTGGTGGAGCGGCCTCAGCACTTGTTGCCCTTTCCGAAACATGGAAGTGGATCGAGACAACATCTCCAGAATCTGGACTTGCTACTACTGTCGCAGTCATTGCCGCTGGTCTCTCAGCCCTTGTTGGTTGGATGACACTAACCGGTTCACTTCTTGCAATGTACAAATTGAAAGGTGGCATCGAGGTCTTTGGAAAGTGGATTCGAACTCCTACATGGGGTCCAACTTGGCTCAACCCAGTCAAGGGACTGTTATTCATCAGTGTACTTGCACTGATTTATCTTTCAATTGAAGACCCGACAAATACTGATTATATTTGGGCGATTATTGCAATTTCATGTTTGCTTGGAATTATACTAGTTCTGCCAATAGGTGGAGCAGATATGCCTGTTGTCGTAAGTCTTCTTAATTCACTTTCAGGTATTGCTGCAGCATTCACTGGTTTCATCATCAACAACAGCGTTTTGATTGTTGCTGGAAGCCTTGTCGGGGCATCTGGTCTAATATTGACTGTAATTATGTGTAAAGCAATGAACCGGCAATTAATTGATGTATTGTTCAAATCCTTTGGGGGAAGCGAAAAGCAAGAACTCACTCGTACTAAAGCAGGTACTGATGCTGAAGAAGTTGCAATGATGGCCGATGGTGCACAGAAGATAATCATCGTCCCAGGATACGGAATGGCTGTAAGTCAATGTCAGCACCAAGTAAAGGAATTTGCAGACCTCATGGCAGACAAGTTTGGCACAGAAATAAAGTATGCAATTCACCCAGTTGCAGGGCGTATGCCTGGCCACATGAATGTCCTACTTGCTGAGGCAAATGTGCCATATGAGCAATTGATCGAGATGGATGAAATTAATCCGGAATTCCCTGAATGTGATATGGCGATTGTAATTGGTGCAAACGATACTTGTAACCCGGCAGCACGAACAGGTGAAGGTCCGCTTGCTGGAATGCCAATTATCGATGCGGACCAAGCTAATACTGTGGTAATTATCAAGCGAAGTCTATCGGTTGGCTATGCAGGAGTTGACAACGATTTGTTCTATGAAGATAAGACAATGATGCTGTTTGGCGATGGTAAGGCAATGATGACACAGTTAAACAGTGCAATCAAGGAATTGTGAACTGAACTATCTAATCACGCCCCTTAAGGGGCGGTAGAAGTGACAATGTTCAATAGGCATCCACAGGTGGGCCAAGATAATGTCCCGTAGGTTCTCTGTCCTGCTGGTTGCGACTCTGGCTATTCTGCTGGCTGCTCCGGCCTTTGGAAACTCACAAGGACCACCTTGGATAAAGGATGGAGGTGACAGAATTGTCCCGGAGGATGGATGTACTTGTCATGGCGCAGGCGGTTCGCCATCAACTGAACTAATTCTTTCAATTTCTGGCGTTCCCCGTGCCTACGAAGTCGGTGAAACATATGACCTGACAATTAGCCTAGTGCATTCATCTAACTCGATTGGTGGATTCATGATTTGGGATTATGGTGCAGGCGTATTTACCGTTGTTGATGGAACAAAAGAAGTTGCAGATTCCGGTGGCGCACTTTCTCAAAGTACACCTGCCAATGATTGGGTTATTCCATGGGTTGCACCGTCAGAAGATGTTGGAGATATTCACTTTTCTTTAGCCGGCAATGCTGTTGATGGAAGCGGGTTGCCAGATGCTGGCGACCATTGGACCACTCTCTCATTCACCGTCAGTGCACCAGGTACTGCGACTCTTGACGAAGACCCGAGTCTCAGAACAATTAGTGTTGGAGATTATGAGTCATTATTCGGTCAAAAGAGCGATGAGCAACTTGAGGCAGAGCATCAGGCAGAACTAGCAAGTGGGTATTTGGAACAAGGAAACCTCTACTTTTGGACAACCCTTTCCATTCTTATTATTGCAGCAATTCTGCAAGGAGAATTCTATGAGCGCAGATTTGGCGGAGGTCCACCTCATCTCGATATGCGTCTGGCTCTGCCACAAGGCATCCGCCGAGGTGTTCTTTCACTTGGCCTAGCAATTGGTCTTGGTTGGGCTGTTGATACCGAACTACCTTGGGGCTACACACTTCTGATTGCAATGTGTACACTTTGGGCTATTTTCGGAGTTTACAGGACTGTTGTCCAAGTACGTGCGGAAAAGAAGTCGACTGATTTGGTCTGATTATTATGAATGATTTGCACCTGTCTAGCGACGACAGGCGCCCCGTTCAATCTCACCTCGATGAGTTCACACGTCGATTGACTACAGTCATAATTTTGGTAATAATTTTGACCGGGATATGGTCACTTTCAATTGATGAATTACTACACTACGCAATGTTGCAATTAGATCCATGTGCCGATGCTTGCATCAATATATTCTCGCCAGATGAATGGGCGGGTACTCGATGGCTGAGTGCCACATTACTCGGCCTACTAACTGCGGCACCATTTGCAATGGTACAGGCGTACTCATTTGCCCGCTCAGGCCTCCTTCCTAGTGAAAGAAGAGCATTTGTTGTGTGGATGGTTATTATGGGGGGACTGGCTTTTGGTTCACTTGTGTTTACTACTACGATATTCTTGCCCTGGCTGTATTCCTATGGGCACTCTTTCAATGATGTCAATGGCCTAGTAGGGCGCTATGATGCGGCTGAGATTCTCAGAATTTCAATTTCGATATCATGGGCGATTATTTTGGTTCTTGCTGCAATGAGTGTAGTGATGGTTGCTGGAATGTCAAAATTACTTTGGGAGGGTAATGCTAGTTGGTGGAGATTGAGGATTCATGGTATGATGCTGATGTTGTTGTGGTTAGTTATTCCATCTGGTCTCCCAGGACTTCTTGTCGCATTGACATGCTTTGCTTCAGGTTTGGTTGAACTAGTTGGGTGGAGGTTTTTCAGGGCCAGTATGCCTGTTGCACATGGACTACTAGACTTGCTAGATGAAGACGGTGGAACGCATCGTGTGCTTTATGTTGATTGTTCATGTTTTGGAACATCTCCAAGAATTGAACCACTGAAAGGAATGGGCATGGTTTCGTACAAATCGATATGTCGAAGCCCTATTGAACAGGATCATTTACTCGATGTAACAAATAGATTCCAGGCTACTAAGTTAGTATTTTCAGGTTGTATGATAGATTCATTTCCTGCATCCTACATCGATTCACTACGATTTTTGGGTTGTGAGACTGAAAGCTTGGACATCGCACATTTGTCAGCGGCTAGAACAGATAACGAAACAATTGACCTAGCATTAGCAATGTCCTCATTAGTCGACCCTTGGAGTGAAAAAATAATGGTTGCTAGATCTCTTCTAATTATAGAGAATTCTAATGTAACTGAGATAATCTATGGTGAAGAAATACCATTCGGACTAAACTTGCAACCCCGGCAAGCCTGGATTACTAGCCCGAAAGATTCGCTACTTGCAGAAATCAAAAAACTGGGCATATTGTTGACTCACAATAGCAATTGATTCATACCGGTTAACAAGCCGAATAATACTGATGCGACCAGTCATAGGTTGGCCAATTGCCATTGTACTATCACTTCTCACAGTTAGTGCATACCTAAATGGTGAAGCGCTAAATGACTGGGTGGAAGAACACGCTATCACGATTGATAAATCGGAAGAAGGACCCTTAGTAGGAGTATCTGAAAACGAGAGATGGTTTGTGGTTTTGATTGATTTTCCCGACCAAGTAGAGGTAGAGAATTGTAATCAACAGCGTGCATCTAATCTGATTGACACCGCTGCTCTAAATTACTTAAACCAAGGCATAGCACCTGATTCAACACTTACTATTGACTACCATGAACGAATAGTTACTACTGATTATGCAATGGGAGATTATGGGCATGATGTCAATGGCGAGAAAGATGTTGGGAGGAAAGGAGTTAACCCCCACACTTTGGCCCAAGAAGTTGTCTTAGAAGTAAAAGATGAAGTTTCTTGGGACAGGTACGACCTCAACAACGATGGCTGGGTTGATCGGTTTCTGATTCTCCACTGTATTAAACCGCAGGAAGACGGTGGAGGTTCATCCTCACGTATTTGGTCACACTTTTCATCGATTGAAGAAATTGTTGAGTTGCCAGATGATATACAAATCTCCCACTATACAATCGCCAGCCAGTATTCATCCAATAACTTTGGAACTGTTATGCATGAAATGTACCATCAGTTAGGTGCAGCTGACTTGTATCCAGTGCATGATGCCACCGTAAATCAAGCCTGGAAGGGTGTTGGGAAATGGGACATAATGGCTAGTGGGAATTGGAATGGAAATGGTGTTTGGCCGGCTCTCCCTACAAGCCCTAGTATCGAGTTAATTGGTGGTGAACGTCATCAAGAGATCGAATTAAAATGGCTGCAAAACACAAGTTGTAGTGGCCCAACTTACACATTTACTGGTTTGTCAGAGGGTGGAACTGCCTTGAAAATTCCAATTGGAACTGAAGAATATGTTTGGATTGAATACCGCAGTGATTACGGATATGATTCTCATTTACCAGGAAACGGAATACTGGTTCTTCAACAGGATTTAGGGTCGGGTGATTTAGCAGATAACTTGGTCAATTCACATCCAGAAAGGGCGTGGCTAAAGGTTATCGAAGCCGATGGTGAACAGAATATGGTTGCTGGAACCAGCGAAGGTGAAGCAAGTGATTTATTTAATGACGGGGGAAGTTTTGGTTCCGAAGGTGTATTAATTAGAAACCGAGATGGAATACTTGTTGATTGGGTCGCCAACATTACGGTTGAAAATGGAACTCCTAGTGTCGAATTTTCATCACCCGGCTGTGGCCATGGAAGTGATGTTGATATGCCAGATTATGGTTCTGTACTAACCCCCACCGATAGTATAGAACTCATAGCAGACTGCCCCGGTATAATTTATGACCTTGATAGTAGTGATGGTAGAAATATAGTAGTTGAAGACAGTCAAATAAAGTTCTCAGCCGTTGGTGTAATTGGGGTCGTTGGTCTGATAACGGGGACCATTACTTGTGATTTCGGAACACCGATTGATGTACGGCATGAATTCGAAATTTTCGGAAACATTCCTCTGGAGTCTGAGTATAAATCAACAATACCAGTTACCGATTCATCAATTGTAAATATACCAGTGGAACTGATTGGAAATGAATCTCAGATTTGGCTAGTAGGTGTTGACGGACCCCTTGCAAGAATTGCATCTACTGAAGTTAATCAAAAATTGACGAAAGGTTCGGATATCACTCTAGAGATTAGCCCGTCAGGTTTGCTATCCAATGGAATGATTGTCAAAGGTGAAATAATTTTAGCATCTGAATCCGGGCATAGATACACCATTCAAATTGAATTAGTTGCAAATGATATGGAAGAATCTGCATTTGAAGAGTGGACGAGACCTGCAAAATTAATTCCCGTAGCTCTGGCACTTTCTACGCTATGGGTCGTTCTTGGTATTCGCTCATCTACCGGGAAGGTGGCGCCTGATGAGCAAGAAATTCCAGTCATCTCTGGGGAGAGCAACGACCCAGCCTTTGTTGACCCCTTCGGCGAGGCGTACTGAAAGACAAATGCCCTCCCAGTTGGATGGAGCATCCATCTCCATCTGCATCAACCAAGGTGCGTGGTCAACATCTACTGGAGTGGAATAAACTCTCCATCTGCACCCAAATTTGAATCCAGGCCGCATCAATAGGCCACGTGAATTTAATTCACCAAACAACTCAGTAACAGGATTTTGGACCCCGTTTATCCAATTTAATTCATCATCACGCAGGAAACGTCGAGAAAGATGTTCGACTCCAAGTAAGGGGTGACTTTCACTTGTTGCCGGCTGTAAATCACCTTTCGGGTCAATTAATGACAAACGGTACATCGTGACGTCCATTTCATCGTCTACTATGGCTAATTCTGCCATCATGCCTTCATGTTCTAGGTCCTTTGCCCAAGAAAGTAAATCATCCATATCAAGATGTTCTCTTGCCCTCGCCCAGCGAATTGCAGCAACGGGACCACCCATGCTAGGGTGGCTCTCTCTTGACCAACGCAACCAACGTCCATCCAGCGGAACCACCTTTTCACCAGCATTGCGTACAACATCAAATGCTACTGCCTTATGGGCAAAGTTTGGATCTTCTGCCAGTCGTTCATCCACCCATCCTTCGGGAAGCGGGACATGTCTGTGCCAATGACAGAACATTACTTCCTCTGCAGTTAATAAAATCCCGCCGTCAATCGGTTTGCCAAGAGCAGACTTCTGATAAAGTCGATTGGAAATAGGTTCAGGAATAAACCAACCATCATCGCGCTGTTCGGGGGGCTGATTCAATTTTGTTGGAGACCCTTCTTCAGATAGCCCCAGTGGACGCTTGGGACGCTCCCTTGGTCTCGAACGGCGGCCGCCTCCCATGTTAGTGCGATACAGTGACCAGTCTTATGTGCCTCCCCTCTCCTCAAGTGTTGAGGGAGAAGAATGGTGGATGGCTACCTCGGCACAATGACGACCGAAGAGCGTACCCTCGTACACCTATATGACAATCCTCTACCGGAAGGCCATTGGGAAGCTCCTGATGCGGTTACCCAGGCAGGTATTTCAGCAGCAGTACACGTTCAAAGGAAGCATGTCCCGCGTACACTTAAGCGCCTTGAAAAGCGGTCTGAATTGATCACTGGCCAACGCCATGTACCTGGTGCAAAGCAACGTAGGCGAGTGTATGGGTTGACACCTGAGGGTAAATCTAGAGCTGGTGCACTTCGCGACAAAATTCTCGCACAGTGTGTAATCCGGAATGGGGAAAAAGTTGTAATGGCTGATTTAAGGGGTGGTGGGCAATTAACTCTTGATCTGCTGTCCCATATTGATGAAGGTATGGTGTACCATGAATCTGCAGTCGTATCACCAATTTCAAACCCCGAAGGTACCGCATCACTTGATGCTCAGGCCGGAGAGAATCTCGTGCGAAGAATGCTAGCACGTGCTTGGGAAGATGGTAAAATTACAACCGATGAACAGCAATTAATTTCTGAGGTTGTGGATTTTATTGGGATGCATCCCGACAGAGTACGTCGGCTATCAGATGAAGCACGACGATTACAAAATGCACCGCCTCCTGAAGAAGTATACAGAGATATGCTACAACAGGCAATGGTTGATGGAGAGATACTGGGAGATGAGAAAGCACTCTTGGCGACTATGAGGGAAGCCTTTGGCATAGATTTGGAAACCCACCATAAATTACTAGCGGAAGCGATTGCAGACCCGGTATTGGACACGGCCACATCGACTTACCGTGAAACACTAATTACGGCTCTTGAAGATGGTATGATAACATCTGATGAAGATGCAATGCTTGCAACTCTAAGACGTTCTTTAGACATAACAGAGACGAGGCATGCGACACTACTTGCAGAACTTCTTGACAGAGATGATTGAAAAACAAGAACCCCCGGAGTGAGTAATATGGGAATGAGCGACCTTGAGCACGAGACCCACGACAGATTAGTAAATCTACAAACACAAATCAAAAATTTGTCTGGTAATATTGTCCTTGTCGGTGATATTATGCTGGACAGATATATCCACGGATATGCAAATAATCTTAACTCACGCGCTCCGGTTCCTGTTCTCAAAGAAACACATCGCTACGAAGATGTTGGGGCGGCTGCACATGTTGCACGTGGACTAGAAAATATTGGATTAGATGCAATTCTTTTTGGAGTCGTTGGTAATGATGAACCGGGACAAAAAATTCTGGATGATTTAGAGAACGAGGACGTTGAATGTGATGGTATTGCTGTTATTGAAGACCGAACTACCACTGTCAAAACTAGACTTATTGCTGGTAGAGAGTATTTGATCTCTAGCCAGCAATTGGTTCTTCGATGGGATATTGAGGATGACACAGCAATTGATTCGGAAGCTCATTCTGCTATCATGGAGCAAGCGGTAGTTAAGATTGGAAACGCAGATGCGCTGATAATTTCAGATTATGGGCAGGGTGTAATTACCGACGAGGGTGCATCGCGCTTGATAAATGCTGCAAAGGTTGCAGGAGTTCCTGTAATCTGTGATCCTAAGTTAACAGGACTGCACCGAACAGTAGGGGCAGATTGGGTTATATTCCAAACACGTGGCCTTGACTTGATGGCAAAAAGAACTGTCAGTAGTGATTCATCAGAGGCTGCTAAAATATTAATCGAGGAAAATAGTTGGGGTAATCTAATGGTTCTTCAAGGAGAAAATGGCGTAACTGTTTACACTAAGGATGGTGATGTGATTTCTGCTCCATGTACTCTTGCAGAGCCGCGTGGTGCAATTGGAATTATTGATGCAGCAGGTGTGGCAGTTACAGCAGGTGTGAGCCTTGGACTATCTCCTGAAGATATCGCTTACCTAGCTAATGCTGCATGTGAATGTATTATGAGTGGAACCCAAAACTTCACTTTAACGAGTGATGATTTAGCCAACAGGCTTGGTGAAGTTGCTTGGAGCCTACAAATCTCTCAGAGGTGAGGTTTTGAGTTATTGGGTACGCCCTACTACTGCCGATGTTGGTATTCGGGCTTTTGGAAAGAATCGTAATGACTTACTTAGCGAGGTTACTGTTGGAATGCAGATGATACTCTTGGCTGGAAAACAAGATATCAATGCCCTAACTCGTAAAGTTGCACGCTGGGAGGCCTCACATAATGGAGATTCTGACATACTTGTTGTCAAATGGCTAGATGAAGTTCTTTATCGAGCAGAAGTTCATGGAGAATTCCTGCTCGATTGTCAGCCCATGATGCGCTCTGGCTTGATAGAATCGCAAGTTTCCTATGTTTCGAAGGATGATGTACAATTAGAAGTTGAAATTAAGGCTGTTACGACACATGAATTTGTGTTCAAAGAGGTCGGAAAGGGTGAAGTGATTTCATCAATATGGCCCGAAGTACCTTCTTTTGAAGGCCCTGGTTGGTACTGCGATATTGTTTTTGATATCTGAGAATAATGCAAATGCATCACTCTACGGCTACTGTAAACTACAATCAGAACCGCTATTTTAATGAGAATACCCTCGGTCATAGTCAAGTACTAGATTGTACGCAGCCCCGAATATGGCACAAGGAACTGTCAAGTGGTTTAACCAAACAAAAGGATTCGGATTTATTGAAATTGAAGGTGGCAAAGACCTCTTCGTTCACATCTCTGAAGTAGAAGGCGAAATAAACGACGGAGATACCGTCACTTTCGAAGTCGGCGAAGGTCCAAAAGGACCTAACGCTGTCGGCGTTAGCAAAGTCGAGTGATTACTAAAATCGATCACAACTTACGCAGAAGGATTTCCTTCGGTATGTGATATTCGTAATTTATTTCACTACTACTAGTTCGTACTATATTCTGTTTTGTGTCGAATACGACACTATCGATTTTACCATTGATTCCATGCAGCGGCATGGAAGCTGCAAGTGAACCATCTGAATTGATTTGAAAGTGGGTTTCCACATCACCCGGGTATGATGCGAATACTGCATGTTTTGCAGTTATGTTCACAGTACCGTATTCCGAAAAGAACTCTTGAAAGCATAGGCAAAAGTCATGCCATGGATTGATTTTCATTTTCATCACCGATATCTACAACTGAAAAGGATTCTTTAACATCGTTAGTAAAGAGAATACCCAGTAGCAAACCAAGTGGTCCTACCATCATGCAAGTGATAAGAATCGGTAATGAAATTTGTATGGGCTTGTCAGATTCAAGCATTCTTAACCACACATAACGTCCAGCAAATGTGTCCATTACCAAGAAATGAAGCCACGCTAGCATAATCATTTGGTCTTTAGAAAACATTTCTAGAACTATTTCCGGCGTCGGCATTTGCGATCCCAATGTTAACAAAACTTCTAGTAAATTCGGTGCTAAAAGAATACCATAAGATATGACCAGGGGTGCAACTACGAGTCTTAAATTACCCACGTACTTCATAGTAATATCATGACGAGGGAAAAACCACATTATGAACCAAAGCGGTCCGATGAAAACTGACGAAAACCAAAACGTTACCAAAACTATTGTGTCCATGCTATCTTACCAAGTCCTGTAATTATTGCTTACAAACCCTTGTTTATTGAAATTAAAAAAAGTACGAATGAAATTTAGTTAGAATACCGGATTAACATCCAACAGATTGTAGGAATATGTCCTAAACTTTGCATACAGAAGTTACGTTGAATACGCAGCCTAATCAATACCGAGGACAATAATAGGAGTGAGTGGGAATCCCAAGGGTGGACCCTCGTATTCACGAACCAAATCTACAAGCTTCCTCCATCCCGATTCCCCACGGCACCCATGGCCCCAAGTAGGGCTGCTCCGTTCCCGGCCTGACCTGATCCCCCGGTTATTCATTTCCCGATTCCTTCCGGCTTCGGTTCATGACACCCGGGTCACGTGGGGGCGAGACATCGACGTCCGCCTGTAGGAATCCATGGACCGGCTGAGCCGCCCCTTGGTGTTCGGACCGCCATCTGCGATTTGCGGAAAAGGGCACGCAAACTCCCCTCCTATCCCGAATGGCCGTGACGACTGTCTGTTTTGAACCCACCGGGGTAGTTTGTTCAAATAAAATGCCATTGCTAAATTTGCAATAGCGATCATTCAGCCTGTTCTTCGTATTTTGAGGGACAAGAAGTCTTGATTATCT